>JAURHO010000206.1 GCA_030833265.1 Crocinitomicaceae bacterium
AGAAATCTTGTACCGTACTCGGGCAGCAGGTTTCGCAGTCTGAAAATCCTTCTTGTTTGATGTAGCGGAAGTGATCGAGGTTATTGGGATTGTTGTTTTTGAAATGAATTTTCACCCAAGCCATGGCATCTGTATTGAGGTCGATTACTTTCGGTTCCTTGATGCTCAGTTCTGAATAATAGATATTCTTTTCAATCGGGAAGTAGTTGGTTTTGAAAATGCGAATGATATAGCGCTCAGCTTTTTCGCGCGGTACTTCAAAGGAATAAGCGCCGCTTGCTGGAATACTGACCACCGAAAGCAAAATTTCATCCGAGGTACCAATAGGAACTTTATAAAATTTAAGTTCGGCACCGATCAAACCACCTGAAAAAGTGTTGTCGCTTACCACCCCTTTGATGACAAAGGTACCCGTTCCTTTTTCACAGGCGCTCGTCAGAAGCATGACCAAACAGAGTAGGGTTATCAGGCGTTCCATTGTGCGACTAAATTTTCTTTTTCAGTTGGAATAAATAAGTAGTCACCACCGAAATGCACTTGCTCTTCTTTTTGACATTTTTGTCCGTTTAGCCCATAGCGTTGGTAGTCGAGCTTGGAGAAGAAATCAAATAAAGACGTTTCGTTCTTGGGGTCAATTTCTAATTGCACAATTGGGCGATGTTGCGCAAGGGTGTCTTTGAGCCGTTGAAAAACTTCCCATTCGTGTCCTTCGATGTCACATTTGATGTAATCAATGCGTTCAAAGGTTTGAAAGAAATCGGAGGTGTTTACCATCTGAACATCTTGGATTTTTTCTTGGGTTTGCTCTTCGCCGGGTCTGAGTATGTGTGGCAATCCTGTGCGGATCATGCCATTAGTTTGAGGAAGCACCATTCGGATGATGCCCGTGTTTTGACCTAAAGCCACGTTATGCAATTCTACGTTTTCTTGGTGTCCAATAAAATGATCTAAAATTTCATAGAACTGCGGGAGGGGTTCTATGGCTATCAATTTCCCTTTATTGGCAAGCTTTGAGAAGGTTTTGGCAAAATAACCAAGGTTTGCACCGATGTCGATCACGACAAATTCAGGCTTGATGATTTTTTGGACGAAATAATGAAACTTAAAGGCCTCTTTATTGCGCAAAAATCCAAGATTGTAGAACAAGTAAAAGAACCGATGCAAGGTAAGTAAGTAGTTTCTTTCAGATAAGAGGATGTAGAGCAATTTCTTCATGCAGATTCTTTGAATCAAAAGTACAATTATTTCTATTTTTAACGCATGAAAATAGTTCTGTGCTTTTTATTTGTTTGTTTTACTCACAATTTACTGCTAGCTCAAATAGAGCTTAGTCAAATAATGAAGGGGCCTGGTTTTGTAGGTGCCTTACCCGAAACACCAGAATGGTCTCTTGATGGTCAAACCATTTACTACACTAAAAAATTCCCAGATTCTATTCAAAACACTTATTTCTGTTATCAACTTGAAAGCGGAAAAACCACTGTTTTGACACCTGAAGCTTGGGAGGCAAGATGGGTTTGGAACCCTGGAGCGGGTGCACTTAATTACTTGCGCATTCAGGAACAGCAGTTGCAATGTTATGATGCCAAGACGCATCAAGTCAAATCATTTCCGCTGTTCACCAATGAGTTTTGGAATCTGCAGCTACTTCAGAATCGCAATCAAGTGGTCTTTCAACACAAGCAGAGTCTTTATAAATTTGATTTAACAACGGGGCTTACTCAGCCACTCATGTCTTATCAAAAAGAGGTGCGTCAAAAAGATAGCCAAGACGAATTTTCAGCAACTGAATTGGAGTTATTTGAAAGTGTGCGCAAAAAACAACTGCAAAATACAAAGCTCGATGAGCCCGACCACTTGAACTTGCCTTTTGAACCAACTGGTGCTTTTCAAGTAGATCCGAGTGCGCGTTTTGTAGTTCTAAAGCAAGAAATAGAGCAGGAGGGAAGGTTAACAGAAGTGCCGCATTTTATTGCCACTGATGCACATGTGTTTAATGAAAAAGCGCGTTCAAAGGTGCAAAACACCGAACCTACAGCTCATTATTACATCCACAACCTTCAAACTCAAAAGCTACAAAAATTAAACTTTGAATCTCTGAGTCAAATGGGCACTGCTGAGCGCGCCTTAGTTTTGCATCCAGTCATTTTTTCACAAACCCAACCACTGGCTTTGTGCGACATCAGAAGCTCAGATAACAAAGACCGCTGGATCGTATGTATCAACTTAGAAACCCAGCAAATCCAAGAATTGGAGCACCAACACGACAGTGCTTGGATTGGTGGCCCAGGCATTTCTTCTTGGAATGCTGAAACCGGAACCTTGGGTTGGCTTAAGGATGCACAAATTATTTACTTTCAATCCGAAGAAAGTGGATATTCACATTTATATACCCTTGATTTACAAACCAAGACCAAAATGGCCATCACGAGTGGCAATTTTGAAGTACATCAAGTGCAATTAGCCAAAGACAGTAACTCATTTTATTTAAGCACCAATCTTTATCATCCAGGAACCAGAAGTTTTCATCAATTAGATTTAAAAACACTTCAATTCAAATCCGTGCTTTCGGACCAAGGTGCCTATGAAGTACAGCTTTCTCCGAATGAAAAGCAAATGGTGTATCGTTTCAGTACGTCTACTGAGCCATGGGAACTCTTTATTACAAGTTTCAAAAACCCAAGCAAAGCACTGCAAATCACCCATTCTACAAGCCCTCAATTCGAAGCTGCAGCGCTGTATTTTCAAAAGCCACAAGTACTGAGTTTTCAGGCTTCTGATGGTGTTTCTGTATATGCGCGTCTCTATGAGCCCAATGCTGCAGTCAAAAATGGCGCTGCTGTATTATTTGTTCATGGTGCTGGTTATTTGCAAAATGCCCATTATTATTGGAGTCATTACCACCGTGAATATATGTTTCATCAGCTGCTCATTGAAAAAGGATACACTGTTCTTGATGTCGATTACCGAGCCAGTGAAGGTTATGGTAGAAATTACCGCACCGCTATTTATCGCCACATGGGTGGCCGTGACCTAGAAGATTACATCGATGCCAAATCATTTT
>JAURHO010000207.1 GCA_030833265.1 Crocinitomicaceae bacterium
CCTCAGGTGCATGTACAATTTCGAAAAGTGCTGGTGATTTGCCTCGGGCAGCTAGTTCTTTTTGGATGACAAGTTCGTCACCAAGCAATACAATAGTGACATCATTAGCCAATACTTCTCTGGCTAATAATGCACCATCAATTGTCGCTTGCGGAGCGAAATCGCCACCGGAGACATCAAGCCCAATCTTCATGGGAGAAAATTAGAACTTATTGTACCTCCTCGATGGAGTCTGTAGCTTTTTCAGCTACAACTTTCCCTCTGTAGTAGAGTTTCCCTTCATGCCAGTGCGCATGATGAAAAAGGTGCGGCTGACCTGTTGTTGGGCATGTAGCTACTTGATTCGCAGTAGCTTTCTTGTGCGTTCTACGTTTGTCACGACGTGTGGTCGATATTCTTCGTTTAGGATGCGCCATTTTTCTTTAATTTATAGCTATTTAATTTAAATTCTTTAATGCGGACCACCTTGGGTCTATGTCGTCGTCGTCTTTTTTATTTGGATCTGGTGCCACTTGCTGATATTTAGCAATAAGGGCAACCATCTCTTCGTTGCAGTCTTCTTCATCGTGGACCATTCTTGAGGGCAAGGACAGCGTGATGAGCTCATAGATAGGCTGCGTGAGGTCTATTTGATAGCTCTCGGGTGCGATAACGATTAAGTTTTCATCTTCGGATTCTTCGTGTCCAAAGGTGTAATAGATTGTGAATTCACCATCTATTTCTTGGTTAATCGGTTCGCCACAGCGGTCACAGTCTGAAAAAATGAAACCATCAATACCGATATTGGCAATGAGCATGGTTTCTTTTTTTTCTAACTCTAGATAGGCGATTAAACGGCCATCTTCTATGAGTGAGTAAGGCAATGATTCAAAGAACGACTTGTCGATGTCAAATTCAAATTCGTGAATCCCGAGCTTGAGTCCGACAAACGGTATGGCATAGGGATTAGTCATATTGAAAGTTTCACTAACAAAAACGAAGGGCAAAATTAAGGAATTAATTTGGATTTTTAAAATCCGAAATCACACTTGGGTGTAAACTTCTCTTAATCTTGTTCTTTTCGTCCTTTTTCTTCTTTTGAAAATGGTAAAGGATTGGCCGTAATTTCTTTGTAAAGTTTGCGATTACGGTAGGCATCTACTGCTAAGTAAATAGCACTGCGCATGCTTTGTTCGTCGGCAAGTTGTTTACCGGCAATATCAAATGCGGTACCGTGGTCAGGGCTGGTTCTGACGATTGGCAAACTTGCAGTAAAATTCACGCCATCATCAAAACAGAGCGCTTTAAATGCAGCGAGACCTTGGTCGTGATACATGGCCAAAACCCCATCAAATTGAGTTCTTGATTTAGAACCAAAAAATCCGTCAGCTGGGTATGGCCCAAAGGCCAAAGCGCCGTTTTGTCGGGCTTGCTGAATGGCAGGGGTAATGATGTGTTGTTCTTCTTCGCCAATTTTGCCGTTTTCTCCGGCATGCGGATTCAGGCCTAATATTGCAATTCTAGGCTTAACTATCCCAAAATCTTTCTTTAAACTTTGTTCGAAAGCCTCAATTTTCTGAACGATGAGTTCTTTGTTGAGTTTGCTAGAAATATCTTTAATAGGAATATGAGTCGTGACCAACGCAACGCGCAGGGATCCTGAAACCAAAACCATTAATGCTTCTTTGGCGCCAGACATTTCAGCTAAATATTCGGTATGCCCAACAAACTCGAAACCTGCTTTTGCTACATTTTCTTTGGAAAAAGGCGCTGTTACAATAACATCAATTTTGCCGCTAGCGAGGTCTTTGGTGGCGGCCTCTAAGGAAAGCAACGCATATTTGCCACCATCGGCATTTGATTGCCCGGGCTCTATTTCAATTTCATCTTGCCAAACGTTCACAACATTGATCTTTTTGGCAGACACTTCATCGGCAGATTTACAACTCTGGTAATTGAAATCTTGGAGGTTGAGGTGTTTTTTATAAAACGAAACGACCTTATTGGAACCGTAAATTACCGGAATAATATCGGTTAAAATGCGATTGTCTTTCAGTGCTTTGATCAAGACTTCAGGGCCAATGCCATTGATATCACCAACAGTAAGACCAACTTTGATCAGGGGCTTTTGGGACTGCTCCTTTTCTTTATTTGCGATTTGAGGATCTTTATCCATTAGTTGTTTAGGCTTTTAAGAAAATGATAGAGTAAACGCACACCTGCTCCGGTGCCGCCGTCTCCTTTGTAGTTTTCAGGAGCATCGAGCCAAGCTGGCCCAGCAATATCCATGTGAATGTAAGGTGCTTTTACAAAATGCTCTAAAAATTTGCCTGCTGAAATCATGCCTGCATTTGGCCCGCCAATATTTTTCATGTCGGCAATTTTTGATTTCATGTGCTTTTTGTAGTCGTCCCAGAAAGGGAAGCGAACGACGCGTTCGTGCACTGCAAAACCGCTATCTTCTAGTTGTTTGAAAATGGCATCTTCGGCATTACCCATAATGATGCTTGCTTCTGTTCCGATAGCGCGCAAAGCGGCACCAGTAAGTGTGGCAGCATCAATGACTAATTGCGGATTGTATTTATTTGAATAAGCCAGCGCATCGGCCAGAATCATTCTGCCTTCAGCGTCTGTATTGAGTACCTCAATAGTAGTGCCATCAAACATCGTGATGACATCGCCAGGTGTGTATGCATTGCCACCAGGTCTGTTGTCTGTAGCTGGCAAAAGTGCAATGAGGTGAACCGGTAGCTTTTCAAGTGCAGCCAAATAAATAACTGCAGCCATCGTTGCGGCACCGGCCATATCGCCTTTCATGGTATCCATGCTGCCAGGCGTTGGCTTCAAGCTAAGCCCGCCAGTATCATAAACAACACCTTTTCCAACTAATACAATTGGTTGTTTGTTTTTAGCATTTTTTGGTTTGTATTCAGCAACTGTAAATGTCGGCGGGTCTATTGAGCCTTTATTTACTGCGAGTAAGCCACCCATTTTGAGGGTTTCAATTTGTGTTTCTTCGAGAACCTGAACCTGAAAACCTGCTTCTTCACCCAAGTCCACAACTGCTTG
>JAURHO010000208.1 GCA_030833265.1 Crocinitomicaceae bacterium
CGTTGGGTTTGCCTTTAAAGCAATATAATACCTTATACTTTAAAGAACTGTGTTTTCTTTTTCAAATAGCGTAGGCCTAGCGTAAATACGACAATGAAAAGTGCCATGGCCAAAATCAATAAGCTTTTCACTTGAAATTGCCCGAGTACATACCATTGAAAAGCCAAAAGTACCCAAGCAGTAGTCATAGATGCAGCAATGCCTGAATATTCATTTTCTAGCACAGTCTTGAAAGAAAAAGGCTGTGGATTGGCCTTGAATTTCCAGAATGCCGGCAACAAAAGCGGGGTAGCACTTTTCCAATCGAGGTAGTCTTGGCCAAATTTGCGCGTCAAAAATTGCTCTTCTGCATAAATGATGAAACGGTAATAAAACAAAAAGCCAACTAACATAGCTGGAATCAGCCAATCTATGCCGGTAAAGACAACCCATCCCATATAGGTAGTAATATTTCCAAGGTACAACGGATGACGCACCATTGAATAAATTCCTGTTGAATTTAAAGCTTCTGCTACTTGTTCGTCGCGGTTTCTGCCTGAGGTGTGCGCAGCGCGTTTTCCTACGGCTAAAGCTCGGATAAGATGCCCAAGCACCACTAATGAAACAGCAATCAAAGTATTGCTTTGGTCAAGCCACTTTGTTTGCGCTGGGAAATAATGCATCAAGAAAAAGGCAAGCAAGAAAAACAAGACAGGGATTTGCCCGCGGTACTTAAAAAACTGATTACCTAGCTTTTCCGAACGATTTTGTGTGGTCATTGACGAAATTTTAGTATCTTTAAAGACAGCAAATGTATAATTAATATGGGGTTAACAAAAGAAAAATACAAACTAGAGTTTCTTCTCAAAACCTCTCCGCGCGTTTTAGAAAAATTAATCACCACCCCAGATGGCCTCTCAGACTGGTTTGCCGACGACGTCAAGGTTCAAGACGACATCTACACCTTTGAATGGGATGGCAACGAAGAGCAAGCCCGTTTACTACTCTATAAAATGAATTCCAAAATTCGTTTTCAATGGCTCGAAGACGAAGAAGAAGGCCTTGAAACCTATTTTGAGCTTTCTTACATCGTAGACCCCATGACCAACTCTGTCATACTGCACATCACAGACTTCGCCAACCCTTCAGATAAAGAAGGAAATTTAGCGCTCTGGAATCAGGCAATTTCTGAACTCAAAAGAATTATTGGCGCCTAATTCAGTCATAAATCCTTAATTTTGCCCAAACACCTTTTGCTTGAAAAGACTGGTCCTTTTTAGCCTAAAAGCCTTTACTGGGCCTTTCATCGTGACACTCCTGATCTCGATGTTCATGCTCATCTTACAGTTTTTCTGGGTATACATCGACGACCTCATGGGCAAAGGCCTTAGCGTCTGGGTGATTCTAGAATTGCTTTTTTATGTCTCTGCAAGTCTGATTCCACTAGCCCTACCCCTAGCCATCTTGCTTTCTTCGCTCATGACTTTCGGTAATTTAGCCGAACACAACGAGCTCACGGCTCTTAAATCAAGCGGTTTTTCTTTATTGCGCATCATGCGCCCCTTAATTGTCATTGTGGGCACAATTGCTGTCTCCACTTTTCTTTTTGCCAATTATGTCATTCCTGCAGCCAACCTCAAATGGCACACCCTTATTTACGATATTCAAAACAAAAAAATCTCAACACTCCTAACTCCAGGCGTTTACTCTAAGCAATTTGAAGGTTTTGCCATTAAAATCGATTCTTTGAACGGAAATCGTTGCCAGGGCGTAACCATCCATGACTACACCCAACCTAGCCAACTCAGAACGGTTAGGGCTAAAGAAGCAACCGTTTATAAGTCAGTGAGCGGTCGTTATCTTTTCTTAGACTTAAAGAAAGGCAGCATTTTAGAAGAGCTTGAAATTCAAACTCCAATGTACTTGCAAAGTGGTGTCTTGACCAACCCATCAGACAGACCATCACGCATCTCTACCTTTGATCAAGGGGTTTACAAACTAGACATCGAAGGCCTTACACTAAACCGCTCCAAAGAAGACCTTTTCACAGACAAATACGAGATGCTCAATGTGTTTCAAATCAATGCAGCCCTAGACAGCGTTGATAAAAAACGCGTTCAATACCAGCAACTCTTTGGCTTGCAAACGACGCGTGCCTATTTAAGCCTCAATGCTCAAATTTTACCTTCTAAAATTCACGACCCCTCCTTGCAAGAATTACCAAAAGTTCCTGTAAAAAGTTTTGCCCAACTAGATGCCAACTCCTTGCAAATCGCCCGTACCTTGGCACTTTCAAAAATTCGCAGAAACCAGCAGCAACTGCAAATGCAACAGCAAAATACCGAAGCGCTCAACCGAGAAACCACACTTTACTGGATTGAATTTCATCGCAAGTTCGCGCTTACTTATTCCATCATTGTCTTGTTCTTTGTAGGTGCGCCGTTGGGTGCCCTCATCAAAAAAGGTGGCTTTGGGGCTCCGGTTGTGATTGCCGCACTCATCTTTATGCTGTATTTCATCCTCATTTCTATTGGTGATAATTTAGCGGATACGGGTTCGATTTCGCCCATGCTTGGTATGTGGCTTGCAGCCTTTATTTTTACGCCAGTAGCCATACTTTTCACAAGAGCTGCTGTGCTCGATAAAAAGATTATATGAAAATCCTGATTGTCAGCCATAAACCTCCATACCCCATCCTTGACGGTGGTTGTTTGGCTATGGCTAGACTGCTTTCAGATACTTTAGCCCTACCTGGCCTCGAGCAGCTCGATTACTTTAGTTGTTCAACACATAAGCATCCTTTTGCTGCAGATCAGTTCCCAAAGCACGCAAAACTCAATTTATTCCACCATAGTATTGACACAAAGGTGAAGCCCTTGCCGGCGCTGTACGCGCTTTTTAAGCAAGAATCGTATAACCTCACGCGTTTCTATTCAACTGAGATTACTGACGCGCTTAAAAAGCTAGATAAGCAACATCATTATGACTACATCATTTTTGAAAGCCTGTTCACTGCTATTTATGCCAAATACTTAAAAAGAGCAACCCAAGCCAAACTCAT
>JAURHO010000209.1 GCA_030833265.1 Crocinitomicaceae bacterium
CCAGTTTGCCGCAACCCAACATGAACTTTGGGCAGCAGAGGCGTGAAGTTGAATATCAAGCGGCTGCTGAGTCATCGTCTGTTTTAAGCCGGACATTGTCTAATATATCAACGCAAATGTTTGGCACGGCACAAAGCATGGCTGAGAGTGCTGGGGAGGAATTTGTTGCCAGTAATCCAATTACTGAAGTAGAACTAAAAGCAATGCGGGATGGCAACACGGAAGTGTTTAAACGCGAGTTTTCTATTAATGCTTTTAAAGCTTCTGTAAAAAAATACAGGTCACAAGAATTGTCGGCTTATCTTGAGTTGGAGATGTCTAATGATGCTGCGGAAATTCAGCAAGCAATAGAACTAGGCAAAGACCAAAATGGCAATGCCTACGTTGTTGATGTAAACAAAATTGCTGAAGATTGGCAAGCAAAAACTAAAGGATATGGAAATAGTTTAGCTGCCATTGATCCTAGTGCAGCGTATAAGTTTAGGGCTGCTGCGGCTGTAAATGGCAATCGCGTTTTGCTTGCAGCAACTAAGTCAGCAAGTGAACAGAACTTTCTAAAGAACCAAGTAAAGGTTGATGCGTCTGTTCGTCTTTATACAAATATTGTACGAGACACTATTACAAGTAAATCGGACACTTTAGATGCAGGTCAATTGCAAACTGAATTAGATTACCAAAGAGAAACCGTTATTGGAAATGCTTTGGTGCTTGGCGGTGTTGCTGCACAAAAATACGCAATAGAGAAAACGGCGCAAATTGAAATAGATGTTAAAAAAGCCATGTTTCAGAATTATATTTTTTCTACGGGCAAAGGAGAAGTTGGCGACCAAGTTGCTTTAGAAAAAAAAATTCGCGACAATACCTTGCCACCGTTTTTGCAAAAGATGTGGGACGGTATGTCAGAGCCACAAAGAAAAGTTGTCCGTGATAGCATGGCCGCTGAGTATCAATCATTAATAAAAACAAAAGACGAACAAAAAAAGTTGTCTGACAGTGCTTTGGATTTAGAAGTTGCTGGAGCGTTAGATACTGTTTATGACACCTCTTCTAGTCCAGAAAGAAGAACTGAGGCAATGGTATTTTTAAGGTCAACTTCGTTGACAAACCCAGATAAAGTAAGCCCTAAGTTTTTAGCAATTGATCTTCCTAAAAGTCTTTTGGAAAAAGTTGATGATGATCCCGGCGGCAAAGCGGACATGATTGAAAATTTTAGGAATAAAAAATATACAACGGTTCGTGATGTTCTTGATGATGCCATTGGGTTAAGAGTAACCCCGGCGACAGCAGTAGCTTTAGCAAAAGAATATTTACCTAAAGACGCAACAGAAAAAACACGTTTGCAAAACTTGGCTGACATTGAACACGACTTGCGTACAAAAAAAATCCCAAAAGGCAACATTACTGAGTTAAAGAAAAGACTTGATTTGGCTGGTCTAACTACGGCAGATGCACCAGACTTTATCCGTTTGCTAAATGAGGACATTCCAGTAGTTGACCAAAAAGATGATGATAAAAGATATGGTGAGTTGGCTGATTTAATTGAGCGTGGAGAAATTCCAACCGTTAGTGCGCTTTATCAAGCAAAGGTTGCGCCTAACAAAGGATATATAACGTCAGAGTCTTATCGTCGATTGGGAGATCAACTTAATAGGCGTAATGAAAGGCTTGAGGCTGAGGGTAGAACGGTTGGTCAAAACATTAGCGGTCAATCAAACTCACAAAACAAAACAACTAAAGCTGAAATAGCTGCAAATGCTACCCAAGATGCGAATGACACTTATAAAAGTTTGTTAGATGAGTACAATAAAACTGGTAGTTTTACTGATTACCAAGGGAAAAAACAAAATAGACCTCCTACAAAAATTGGAGATGCTGGCGCTATTGTAGACGCTCGGTTTAACGAGGATAAAAAACGAAAAAACATTGATGCTCAAGAAAAAAATATCGTAACTAATTATGGTTCAAATAGTCCGTATTTAAGTGCTGCCCAAAAAAAGCTTAATCCAAAGTTTGCTTCTCTTACACCAATATTTTTAAATGATAAGGATATGACTGCTGATCCAGTTTATATTAAAAGTATTATTAGGGAAATGAAACGTCTTGACATTGAAACAAATAATAAAGAAGAAACAACTTTTACAACAACGACTGGGCAACTAATAGGACAGAATCTAATAAACGACCAGAGAGCATTAGAGCAAGCTAGGCGTAAGTTGAGAGGCAGATAATGGAAGATGACTTCAAAGATTACGACGAGTATTACTTTCTCAGGCAGTACCCTGATGCGCCTGACCAAGCTGAATTAGCTGAGAGTATGGCAGCTATGCAAACTACTGAGCCATCTGACAGCATGGACGGTATGCAGCTTGCTATGGGCGCTCGTGGTCAATCAGCGGAACAAAGGCAGAAGTTTGAAAGCCAGTCGATGGTTGATTACATTGGCAGCGAGGCCAAGGAGGCAGTGCAGACTATTGCGCCTGAAATGGGTCGAATGGGTTTGGCTTCGGCTAAAGGAACTGGTCAACAGTTTCTTGGTACTCCCGGCGATATTATAATGATAGGCCGTGGTGTTGAAGCCATAATGAATCGTGGTGGCGATGAAACAAAGGTGCAAGCATTCTTGCGTGGGATGCAAGAGAAAACAATCCTGCCTACAACCGAAGATATTAAAAAATGGGTAGATACCAATATTGGCAAAGTAGGTGATGGCGACCACCCGTATGAAACACTAGGGGAGTTCTCTGGTTTAGGTGGTCAGGTCAAGGCAGCAAAAGCTGTAGCCAAAGGAGTGAAAAAGTTAGGCCCAACTGTTGATGAAATTGCTCAAGAGTATTTACGTAAAACAGGCGGGACAATGGCTGTTGCTCCTGATTCTGTTACCAAACAAATAAGTGATTTAATGCCACGAGTTGATTCGATTGAAAGATTTCCTATGGGGCCAACTAGTATTAAACCAAAGGTAATTGCTCCTAATATGCCATTGCATCGT
>JAURHO010000210.1 GCA_030833265.1 Crocinitomicaceae bacterium
ACTTATTTCATCCCAATCGTAGCGGTTCTAATCGGGCTTTCAACCGGCGAAACCCTTGTATGGCAACAGTTTGTGGCCATGTTCGTAATCATCTTTGCGGTTCTATTAATCAATTTTGCCAAAACCCCAGCAACAAATTGATCAAACGTCCGTAAGAAAGTTTGTTATTTTTTTGGCGGTCGCACTGAAATCACTATCTTTGCAGACCAATTTTGGAATATTAAACAATAATTTAAGCTATATGTACGCAATTGTAGAGATAGCAGGGCAGCAATTTAAAGTGCAAAAAGACCAAAAGGTTTTTGTACACCGTCTTGACGCTGAAGCAGGTAAAAAACTAGAGTTTGACCGTGTTTTATTAGTTGAAGATGCTGGCAAAGTAACCCTTGGCGCCCCAGCTATAGAAGGTGCTAAAGTCACCGCAGAAGTTTTAGAACATGTTAAGGGTGACAAAGTCATCGTTTTCAAGAAAAAACGTCGCAAAGGTTACCGTGTTAAAAACGGTCACCGTCAACAATTCACTGCGATCACAATCAAAAGTATTAAAGCATAATTTCCTTCGGGAACTAAATATTAGAAACCATGGCACACAAAAAAGGAGTCGGTAGTTCGAAAAACGGTCGTGAATCACATAGCAAACGTCTAGGTGTAAAAATCTTTGGTGGTCAAGCTGCTATTTCTGGTAACATCATCGTTCGTCAACGTGGTACACAACACCACCCAGGCAACAACGTTGGTATCGGTAAAGATCACACCCTATTTGCTTTAACTGACGGTCTAGTTGAATTCCGCAAGAAAAAAGACAATCGTTCTTTTGTTTCTGTTGTTCCTTTCGAGGAAAACAAAGCATAAGACATCTTATCAAATTTTAAAAGCTCCACATGTGGAGCTTTTTTTTTGCCCAAATTTTTCAAACTATAATCCTTATTTTTGAAGCAATGAATTTGTTATCAAAATCGGCCTTACTCAGCTTGCTAGCAAGCGCCCTACTCATTGTTGGCTTTCCGAATACAGGTAGTTTTACGCCATTTGTTTTCTTGGGTTTTGTTCCGCTTTTACAGCTCAGAAAAATCATGATCGAAGGTGGCAAAAAGCCATTTATTTTATTTCTCTGGACCTACCTTAGTTTTTTACTTTGGAATATTGGCACCACCTGGTGGGTAGCCAATGCATCTTTTAGCGGTGCAGTCCTAGCTTTTACGGTCAACGCGCTGCTCATGAGTTTAGTTTTTGGTACCTGGAGTTTCATCCATAGAAAAGTGGCCTCAAAAATATCTTATTGGTTGCTCATCCCGATTTGGCTGCTTTTTGAATTTGGCCATCACCGCTGGGATCTTTCCTGGCCTTGGCTCACGCTTGGAAATTATTTTTCAGTACACACCGGCTGGGTGCAATGGTATGAATGGACCGGAACTTTGGGAGGCAGCGCTTGGGTTTTACTCATCAACTTGATCCTCTTTCAATTACTGACCCATTACAGCACTGTTGCCAAAAGAAACCGATTTATTTTTTCAATGCTCGGAGCGCTGCTATTGCCAATTATAGTGAGTCAATTGCTGTTGTCTTTTGCGCATTTGAGAGCCATAGAAAAATTTCCTTCCTATTTCAATGTGGTAGTGGTTCAGCCCAACGTGGATCCTTACAATGAGAAATTTACAGCTGAAGCCTCCAACGAGAAATTTACAGATACTATACTCGCGCTGGCAAATCAGCACGTGACCCCACAAACCGACTTAGTGCTCGCACCTGAAACAGCACTGCCTTTGTCTTTTCTCGAAGAGGAACTTGATCGCTTTCAGTTTGGGCAACAATTGATGCAGCAAGTTCAAAAATGGCCTCATGCCAATTTATTAGTGGGTGCCTCAACCGCCCGTTTATTTGACAACAAAAACTCAGTTGCAAGCCAAGAAATCCCAAACAGTGGTCGTTGGTATGAAAATTACAACTCTTCCTTACTGATAGCAAAGGAATCTCAACACAAGAGTCCGGACGCTGAAAATAAAACACCTGCTGTTACTTATGTCCATAAGTCAAAATTGGTGCCCGGTGTTGAACTTATTCCATTCTCTGCCTATTTTCCTTTTCTTTCTGCCATCGCCATTGAAAATGGTGGCTCTTCTGGAACATTAGGGACAGAAACAGGGCCAAAGGTTATCAATATAAAGCGAGCGGCTCAGTCAGGTCCTGATGCTAAGGATGCTTCTAAACAACAAAACATATCAATTGCACCCATTATTTGCTATGAATCTATTTACGGCGATTTTGTCAGAAGACAGGTAAAGCAAGGAGCCCAAGTACTTTGCATCCTGACTAATGACGGGTGGTGGGGCGATACACCAGGCTACAAGCAACATTTCTCCTTTGCGCGGTTGCGTGCCATTGAAAATAGGCGCTGGGTCTTGCGCAGTGCAAATACGGGCAGCAGCGGCAGTATTGATCCGAGTGGAAAAATTATTAAAAAAACACCCTATTGGGTCAAAAGTGCTTTTACGCAACAAGTAAAGTTGCGCTCAGGCCAAACCTTTTACACCAAATACGGGGACTGGTTGGCGGGTCTTTCCGTATCATGGATCTTGTTAAACTTCAGTACTTTTCTAATGGACTATGCCAAGAAATCACGTAAATTGCAGTCGTGATGAAGGTTTATCTATTGTTTTTCACGGCTCTGATTTGGTTAAAAAGTTATGCTCAAAATAGTTTAACGAGTTCAACCTTACCCATTGTTATAATTAATACTGGAGGGGTAGCCATTCCTGATGAACCCAAAATTGATGGCTTGATGGGCATCATTAACAATGGCCCTGGGCAGCTCAACTACATTACAGATAACTTTAATGAATTTTACGGACAAATTGCGATAGAACGCCGTGGTTCATCATCGGGTAATTTTCCCCAAAAATCTTACGGCATTGAAACACGTGGCCCGGATTCAAGCAACTATAATGCCTCCATTTTTAATTGGCCCTCAGATAACGACTGGATTCTCTA
>JAURHO010000211.1 GCA_030833265.1 Crocinitomicaceae bacterium
GTGAGTTCTAAGTCGTATAGCAGGCTGCCAGCTACTCTAGATGAAAAACTACCCCCAGCATAGGTTACAACAGGAAGCCCTGCTAGCAAAGCGTCGCTGCAAGTGGTGTGGCCGTTATAAGGAAATGTATCCAAAAATAAATCTGCCAATCTATATCGCGCCAAGTGATCTTCCACTTTAGGCACTCGTGTTGCATAAACCAGTCGTTCTGGGTCAACCCCATGTTCAATAGCCTCTTTTGTTAGATTTCCTTGCGCTGCTTCATTGAGCTTCATGAGCCAAAGCACACTGCCAGGCACTTCCTTCAGCAAATCCATCCAAATTTTGAACATGGGTGGGTTGATTTTGTAGTCATGGTTAAAGCTACAAAAAATAAAACCTACTTCAGGCAAGCCAAAGTCACTTCTCTTGGGGGTAACAGGCGATGGCACCACCGATGTGTCTCTGGGTAAATAGCAATGTGGCAGATAAAGAATTTTTTCTCTATAGTGCTTTTGCGATTCCGGCGGAATGATTCGTGGATCTGCAATGAGGTAGTCAATGAAGGGTAATCCCAAGGTGCCTGGAAAACCCAAGTAGGTCATTTGCACTGGGACAGGCCTGTGTGACAACACATCCAGTTTGGTTCCTTCTGTATGGCCAGATAAGTCGATGGCAATGTCTATTTCCATGGCTCTTAAGAGCTTGGCCAGTTCCAAACTGGGCATGTTCTTGGCATCAAGGTAGTGATCAAATGCACAGCGATAGCGTTTCCACAAATCGCTGCCATCAGGGGTGCCTGTGAAAACACCGGTCAGTTCAAACTTTTCTTTATCAAAATTTTCGATCATTTCAATGAGCAGGTAACCCACGGGGTGAACGCGAAAATCTGCTGAGATAAAGGCCACGCGTTTACGGCGGTGTGCATATTTTTCGCCGTTCCAAAGCTTGAACAGCGGGTCTCCATATTTGTCTTTGGCGTAAGTCTCAATGCATTGACGCGCCAATGCAGCATCGTCAGTGATGGACATGACAGTCATGGCACCACAAGCTTTTTTGCCAGAACGAATGCCTTCAAAAATTTGCTCTCTGGCTTGTTCAAAGTCTGTCCAGTCGCAACAGCTCAGGCGAGCGTGCATCAAGTGCCCTTCACCATAGTTGTAAGTGGGGTTAATTTGTAATGCGCGTTTGAACGCGTTCACGCTCAGGTCGTATTGTTTGAATTGACCTAGCAGTTGACCTTGACCTTCAAAGGCTGTGAAGTTATTGGGGTCTACTTCAACGCATGCTACCAAGGTGAGCAAGGCATCATGGTGACGATCGATGGCTTGCAGCAAAGCGGCTTTATTGGTGTAAGCCTGGGTGTAGCTAGGGTCAACTTCAATGGCTTTGTCAAAGCAAATGACGGCGTCATCTGCCAAGCCTATGTCTGCATAGCTTTGAGCTTTGGCTAAGTGCGCCAATGCCAAATGGGGCGCTGCTTCAGCTGCTTGTGTGAAGCTCTCAAGCGCTTCTATTTTTTTGCCAGTGGCACCCAAAGAGATACCTAGGGAATACAAAGAAGCAAAGTCCTTGCTATTAATTTGAAGGGCTTGCTTGAATATTTCTAGGGCTTCTGAGTGCTTGGCTTCACCTTGTAATGCAATGCCTTGTTGTGTGAGGGCGTGAACTTGGGGGTCAATCGGTATATCTGACGTGGCCACGGCCGCACCCGTGTGGGCTTTCATGCCTTGGCCTACCTTGACGGTTTCTAAATGCTCTCTGGCATTGGGCAATGAAGGTTCTAAATGAATTGCTTTTTGCGCAGACTTCAAAGCATCGTCAAATTTGCCTAAGTTGAATAAGATGACCGATTTGGCCAAATGAGCCTGCGCAAAGTTGGGATGCGATAGTGTGACGGGCTGAATGTGTTTGAGCGCCTTGTCAAAATCTTTTCGGCCAGAATCTATGGCAGCCAGTGAATAAAGGGCTACTGCATTCTTTGGTTCTGAGCTCAGCACTTTGCTAAACAAGGTGTAGGCGGCATCAAGCTCACCTGCAGTTTGCAGGGCCAGGGCTTTTTCAAGCTGAGTGGTTGTCGCCTTTTTCAAATGACTGCCTTTAGGGTTAACGCTTTTAGGATTCAGGGCTTGCCCTGAAAACAAGGCAAGCGACAACTTCATGCAATAAGAGTGCCAGTCAAATTATTGACATCATCTGTCGAAATGGAACAGAATTTGTAAATTCAAAATCACCTGGATGTGCAATATTGTAGTTTTCAAGTCACAATATATTTGGCCATTTCAATGGAATATATCTTGTTCTTGTTATTTTAAAATCAAATTTCAAATTGTTAAGTTTTTGAACAATAGAAGGGTATGGAGTTTTTTTAAATAAAATACTTGTTAAATAGTTTTCAGGAATACCTGAAACTGAGCATAGTTGATCATGCAGTGAAATTTGTTCTTTTGTATTTTTAAAACCTTCTGAACTTTCTGTAACATTTTGCTCAGCCCATTCAGCGCGGTATATGTCATTAAAGCCTAAGGCGGCGTAAGAGGGAATCCCTAACCCTTGAGCAATTTTAGAGACTTCACGTTTTGAAATTGTGTAAACATAATTAAAAGCACCATCTTCCCACCAGTCTAAAAATTTAGAATAAATCTCTTGACCATTTGAATCTAAATATTGAATTGATTTTCCAACAATACTATTATCAATGATCTTTCGCGATATAGAGGTTTGAGAACTAGGACTCCAATCAATTACAGGGTCATTAGGCTCAATAAAACAAACTCCTATTCTAGCAACTCTGATCATTTCATAAATGGCCATATAGGGCCTTGGCATATGGTGCAAGGCTTCTTTGCAAACGACAAAGTCGAAGGAATTATCTGGTAAATCTATTTCGAATAAGAGATGAAAATTTAAAGGGAATGTTTTTTTAAGACTGTCTTTCTTAAAACTTTTTGGTAGAATAAATGATATGCTATTACAGAATAAACAAGAATATTTAATAAATTTAAT
>JAURHO010000022.1 GCA_030833265.1 Crocinitomicaceae bacterium
CGAACTCAAAACACCTGTTTTTTCTATCCAAGGATACATTGACTCTTTGCTCGATGGCGGCATGGAAGATCCTGAAATATTAAAGACTTTTTTAGAACGTGCCTCGAAATCAACCGAGCGCATGACCCACATCCTCGACGACCTCGACCAATTGACCAAATTAGAACTTGAAAGAATCCCCCTCGATCTGCGCAGTTTCGATATTTTAGATTTGATTCGAGAAATTTTTGAGTCTTTAGAACTTTTTGCAAAAGAAAAAGCCTTTCGCTTAAAATTAGAAAATACAAGCCCATTTTGCTATGTCATGGCCGACCGTAACAAAATTGCACAGGTCTTGACCAATCTGTTTAACAATGCCATTGCTTACGGCAACGAAGGTGGTGAACTCAGCGTTAGTGTGGTTGAAATTGAGCAGACCTATAACATCCAGATCAAAGACAACGGCCCGGGTATTGAGCCTGTGCATATTCCGCGCTTATTCGAACGTTTTTACCGCGTGGAGAAAAGCCGGAACCGGAACGAAGGAGGTTCAGGACTCGGTTTAGCCATTGTCAAACATATAGTTGAGTCACACGGGCAACAAATTCAAGTGAGTAGTGCTGTTGGAACCGGGACCACTTTTAACTTTTCGTTAGAAAAGAGCAAGGCTTCAGGGCCAGTTAGCTCACGAGGTATTCCGTTGAAATGACAGAAAACATTCAAATCTTTAGTCTCAAACAAGTTGCGCTTTCCATTGAAAAGACAATTGCTAGCCGCTATAATCAACAATATTGGGTAAAAGCAGAAATTCACAAACTCAATAAATACCCAAGTGGACACGCTTTTCCAGAATTAGTTGAAAAAGAGGACGGCAAAATAGTAGCGCAATTAAATGGAAGTATTTGGAAGCAGCACCTGCAGCGCATCGAAAAAATTTTCATCGATCAGGTTCAAGAGCCTCTTAAAGACGGCATTCAAGTTTTGATGCTGGTAAGGGTCAACTTCAACCCGACTTTTGGCCTGAGTTTGCAAATTCAAGACATTGATCCTGCCTTTACGTTAGGGCACCTGCAGAAGGAAAAAGACATCACACTCAAAAAACTCAAAGCAGAAGGGTTACTCCAAACCAATCAGCAACTTCCCTACCCGCTTATTGCCAAAAGAATTGCGGTCATTTCGGCTCCGACCAGTAAAGGGCTTTCCGATTTTTATCAAGTCTTGGATCAAAATGCCTTTGGCTACACTTTTCACACCCAACTTTTTGAGGCTTATGTGCAAGGCGATGTAGCGGTAGCATCTATTCTTGAAGCCCTACAACAAATCGACAACTGCAAAGAACAATTTGATGTAGTGGTATTGGTTAGAGGTGGGGGTGCCGAAGTGGGCCTCACTTGCTATAACAACTACGAACTTTGTAAAGGCATTGCCACCTTTCCGCTTCCAATTTTAACCGGGATTGGACACTCTACAAACTTAACGGTTGCCGAACTGATTGCTTATGCATCAGCTATTACTCCAACGCAATTGGCCGAAATGCTGATTGCCCAATTTCGAGAATTCGAGTTGCGCGTTGAAAGACTGAGTCAGGGCGTCGTGCAACATGCACAATTACAAATTCAGCGCAACGGCGATAAAATCAATCAGGTAGTTCAGAACTTAACTTGGGCTTCCAATCAATATTTCAAAGCCAAGCAGCTTGAACTCGAGCATGCGCTTCAAAAAATCAATCTCCTAGATCCTATTCATATCTTGAACCGAGGCTTTACGATTACAACTATTGACGGAACTTTATTGAAAAATATTTCGGATTTAGCAGCCGGGCAACTCATGCAAACCCAAACCAACGAGGCGCTCATCTATTCAAAAATTGAGCAGCCGAATCAAAAATAAAAGTGCCTATTTGGGATGGTTCAACTAATGCGTGCTGGTCATATTTGCTGGCACACAAATAATAAAATCAGCCTGCCCTAAATGTTCGGCATCTAACTTTTTGATGTTATCCTGAGAGACCGTACTGATCGTTAATATATTGTGCTCAGGTTTATCCTGTAAAACATACCACATAATTCCTTGGTAAAAATCTGAATGATACGCCCCGTTGAAATGCAAGTGCACCGTTTCTGGCTTGCGCCATGGATTGTGTAAAATAAAATGAGCCATCGTGGCATCTTTAATTGCTTGTGCTTCGACCATGCGCCAACCAGCTCCAGGCCCCATATGAGCACCCATTGCTTTCATGGATTGGTATTGTGTCAGTGTGGTGTCAAACTTGAAATCGAGTGGCGCCATTTGCGCTTTGACGCTTTCTGGTAAGGTATCGAGGGCTGTTCGCCCTTTTTTAAAGAGTAAACTCGCATATTTTCGCTGAATATTGCTGGCCACACAACTCAGCTTTTTCTCTTTGGCAAAAGCAACCAAAGGGGCATAGTCGGTTGCATAATTGGGCCAAAGGCGCATTGTATCTTTGAACTGTTCATCAGTTAGTTTTCCTGCCAAATAAGCATCTAGTAGCACTTGCTGATCTTGCTCAAACATTTCAAAACCCAATTGCAGATTTCCCTGATGCACGCTATACATCCGCTGCGTCAATTCAAGTTGCAACCAATGGGCAATTGGATTATCGTGAAATTCTCCAAAAAGCACGAGGTCAACACCATTTGCAGCAGCAGCCATTTTTTCAAAACTGACAGGTTTCCCTTTTGAATTATAAATTTGATACGCCGGTAAATCTTGTGCAAAAAACAACTGTAAGGTAAATAGGAAAGAAATTGGGATAATAGTTTTCATTTTTCTTAAATCTTAAAGCATTAATGACTTGAAAATTAAGCACAAATAATCGGAATTCTTTAATTTTACTCCAAACCCATTTCATGAAAAGTAAATTTCTCTTTTTGACCTTTCTTTCGGTACACTTCTTTTTCAAAGTCCAAGCTCAAACTTGGAGTGGTGAAGTCGCTCAAATTTTTTACAACAAGTGTACGGCTTGCCACCATCAAGGCGGAGCTGCACCATTTTCTTTAATGACGCATGCTGAGGTAAGCCCTTTGGCGGCAGCTGTTTATCAGTGTGTCAATACAGGGGAAATGCCACCATGGCCACCAGACAACAACTACCAACAATACCAACATAATCGCGCACTTTCAACTACTGAAAAATCTACCATCATAAATTGGCTAAATAACGGGGCGCTTGAAGGAAACTCGAGTCAAACACCACCGCCTCCTGTCTATACATCCAATACATTTCTAGGCAACGGAGATCTCCAAGTGCAGATCCCGACCTACATGTCTAAAGCAACCACCCATGACGACTACGTTTGCTTCAATATCCCGACTAACCTGACACAAAATCGCATCATTAAAGCAGTTGAAGTGGTTCCCGGAAACCGTGAAATTGTGCATCATTGTTTGGTCTACCTTGATCCTACTAGCATCGAACAAACAGACACACTTGGCGGAAACTGCGCGAGCCCAAATAATGGCACAACCAAACTCATCACTGGCTATACTCCAGGAGCCACTCCCATGATTTTACCTTCTGCTGACCCTCTTAAACTCGGCCTTGATATCGGCCCAGGCTCATCCATATATTTTGCCATGCATTACCCATTGGGCTCCTATGGACAATATGATTCTACCAAAGTTATTCTACACTTTTATCCGGTTGGCACAACCAATGTGCGGCAAATCAGTGCGGGGCCACTTTTAGCCGACAATAGCTTTATTTTGCCTGCGGGACAAATAAGCAACTTAAGTGCAACCTTCCCTCAAGGATCGCAAACAATCCCAACTAATTTCTCGATTCTCTCAGTTTTTCCACATATGCATTTACTCGGAAAATCGATTAAGGCATATGCCTACAAACCTGGTGATGATACAGTTAAATTGATAAACATCCTGAATTGGGACTTCATGTGGCAAGATTTTTATTTCTTCAAACACCTTCAGAAGGTCCCAAGTGGCTACAAACTCAAAAGTGAAGGAACCTACGACAACACGGCTAACAACCCTAATAATCCGAACAATCCCCCACAAACAATCTATAGTGGTTTCAATACCACCGACGAAATGTTCCTGACTTACTTTCATTACCTACCCTATTTGCCCGGTGATGAAATCTATGACCTAGAAGCACTGTCATCGGCTTCAATTCAAGAATATTTAGGTCCTGAGCAAAGTAGTATTAAAGCCTACCCGAATCCTTACGCAACCAATTTAACCCTAGAATTTCCGAGCAGTCTCGGCAACAACGACCTCATTTATATTTATGACGTCAGCGGGCAATTGAAAACAAAAATTTCGCCCGAGGCCGGAACCACACAAATTCATTTAGGCTCGGAAAACGCTGAATGGTCTGCGCTTCCAAAAGGTGTTTATTTTGTGTCAGCACGCATCAACGGCTCCTTGCTCTCAAAAAAACTCATCAAGTTGTAAATATGGTTTTTTTCAAAGTGTAAAATTTCCTATCTTTGCAACCCCAAGGTCTCATGGCCGAGCGGTTAGGCACCGGTCTGCAAAACCGTCTACAGCAGTTCGAATCTGCTTGAGACCTCCTTTAAACCCCTGATTCTTACCGAGTCGGGGGTTTTGTTTTTCATGTTAAATCTATATTAACTTTCTTGACTTTTTCCTACATAAAATCAAAGGAATGCGCTTAATTTTTAGGCCTTTGTGTTAGATTGACAATAATTAATCGTTATTGATGCAAAATGATGCCCTTTTCCTTTTGGCAAGGGCACAAAGTTTTTTTATATTTGGCGTTCAATTGTAAAAATGAAAAATTAAAAACTATCATTATGGACAAAAAACAAAAAACAGCCGGAGGTTTCTCAGCGATCATTGCTTTCCTGGCTATTGCACTTTCATTGATCGCCGGTATCTTAATTTACAAATACATTTTCGGTGATCCAGGAAACTTCGTAGATCGCAGCCCAGAAAATGAGCCTGTAGAAGGAAACCTTTTAGGTGTAATCTATAAAGGTGGTTTTATTGTACCAGGTTTGGTGGCAATCAACATCATTATTTTAATTTTCTCAATTGAGCGTTTGGTTACCCTTATGCTTGCAAATGGTAAAGGAAAAGCTAACAAATTCATTGAATCAATCAAAGAATTAATGGCTGCCAAAGATTACGCTGGTGCTATCGAAGCATGTGACGCACAACGCGGTTCACTTGCTAACGTTGTACGCGCTGGTTTGGTAAAATACCAATTGATGACTAAAGACAGTCACATGGACAAAGAGCAAAAGTTAGAGTCTTTGAAAAAAGAACTTGAAGAAGCTACAGCACTTGAATTGCCAATGCTTTCTAAAAACTTACCTGTTCTTTCAACAACTGCATCTATCGCTACCCTTATCGGTCTTATCGGTACCGTACTTGGTATGATCCGTTCATTTGCCGCGATGTCGCAAGGAGCACCAGATACAGCAGAACTTTCTACTGGTATCTCTGAGGCCTTGATCAACACTGCATTCGGTATTACCGGTTCTACAATCGCGATCATCATGTTCAACTTCTTCTCTACGAAGATTGATGCCATGACCTACAGCATCGACGAAGCTAGCTTCACGATCGTTCAGGACTTCGCTGCCAACAATTAATATTTTACACACCAGTAAAAAACTCAAGCAATGCCAAAAATTAAAATGCCCAAAGGGACTCCTTCCATAGACATGACGCCTATGGTGGACTTGGCGTTCTTGCTTGTGACCTTTTTTATGTTGACGGCTTCATTCCGTACTGCAGAGCCAGTTACCGTTGAAACCCCTTCAAGTATCAGTGACAAAATCATTCCTGAAAATGTCATCATGGTAACACTTGATCGTGACGGACGCGTGTTTTTTAACCTCTCAGACCCTGAAGCCCGCAAAGAAATGCTCGGCAGCATGCTCTCTAAATACAAAGTAAATTTGAACGAAGAGCAAGTAGAAGAGTTTTCCTTCATGTCAACTTTTGGTTGTACTATGCAAGAACTTCCTGCATACATGAACACTGAAGCAGCTAGACGCGTAGATTTCCCTACAAAAGGAATTCCTACAGACTCTACTCGCAACGAATTATTAGACTGGATTTCATTTGCAGCTGCGGCTGCGGCCAACACCGGAAAAACTGCTTTTGAAGAAGCAAAACTCAAAGGTGGTGAGCCTAAAATGGAAGACTTCAAGCCTAAATTCATCTTGCGTGTCGATTCAAAAACGCTCTATAAAGATGCAGCTACAGTTATTGATGTATTCAGAGAATTGAATTTGAATAACTTAAATTTTGTAACCTCTGCGGAAGCAATTCCGGTTAACTAACATCACATGGCAGAAATCGCAGAAAGCGGCGGCGGCGGCCACGGCAAAGGTAAAAAAAGAGCGAAGAAAGGCTCCACACGTGTCGACATGACACCAATGGTTGACCTTGCCTTCCTTCTACTTACTTTCTTTGTCTTGACCTCGACTTTTAGTAAGCCTAAGGTCATGCCCCTGAATTACCCCGCAAAAGTTAAAGACCCATCAACGGTGAAAGCACCGAAGGTCAACAACGCGGCTACATTTATTTTAGCCGACGACAAAGTTTACTACTACCGTGGTGAATTTTACCCTAAAACGAAGCCCGGACCAAACGGCCCTACTCAATTAGAAGAGGCCAATTTCGGTACCGGTGAAAATAGTGTCAGAAAAATGTTAGCTTCTTGGAACGAATACGTTATTAGAAATAAGGCGATTCTTCAACAAAAGCTCGACAAAAAGCAAATTGCTGATAGCACCTTTACAAGGTTAGTAGACGAACTTACTGTAGACAAAGAAGCAGTAAAAGTTCTGATCAAAACCGACGACAAAGCGCTGTGCAAAAGCTTCATTGACTTAGTTGACGAACTCAAGATAGCCAATGTTGGTGTCATTGCGCCTACAGACCTATCGCCTGCAGAGAAGGATTTGTTAAAAGAAAAAAACTAAAGTCATGACAGTCATTTATATCATCGTAGCACTCGTCACCGGATTCTCACTCTTTGACTACTATGTCAACAAAAACTGGGAAGCCATTACTTCAGTAAACAGAAACGAAGCTGTTTTCGCGCACCGCAACCGTGAATATGGTGCCTACGTTTTGCGTTCAGGCTATAACAAGCGCATGAGTCTCATCATGGCTGGTTTGGTTGCCTTAGCAGCGTTAGGTTTCGTGGCGAACCTCATCATTAAAAATCTTCCTAAAGACGAAATTCAGAAACCAAAAATTAGTGAAAAGAACTTCACTATTGAGGCGCCTAAGGAAGATGTGCCACCGCCACCACCGCCACCTGAAACGCCACCGCCACCAATGACGCAAACCCAAGCGTTCATTGCTCCGGTAGCTGAAGACGATGTCGTGGAAGACGAATTGCCAACACAGCAACAACTCGAGAACATTGCGATCTCTACCGAGACCAACGAAGGTGATGACAGCTGGGGAATTCCAAATACCCAAGAAGATGGCCCTGCGCTTGTCGACAACACACCAGTTGTAGAAGAAGTCGTAGATGTCGCTGAAGAAGATGCTGAATTCCCTGGTGGTTACGACAAACTTGCTGATTTTATCAATGCTACACTCAATTATCCAGACGAAGCGCTTGAACTTGGTGTAAAAGGTAAAGTAATGGTACGCTTTGTCGTAGAAAAAGATGGTCGCATTTCTAATGCTACCGTTGAAAGACCAATCGTTGAGTGCCCAGCTTGTAACAAAGAAGCGCTTAACGTGATCAACAAAATGCCAAAATGGGTTCCAGCTAAAAATGCGGGTCGTCCAGTGCGCCTTTGGGTGCGCATCCCGATCATTTTCGATACCCAATAGATTTTTTACAATTCAACTAAATCCCCATTTCGATGGGGATTTTTTTTCTCCAATATTATGCAATACATCCAACATTTTTTAGGAGCGCTTGTTGTGGTACTTTGCCTAGGTTTTGCTGGTCTCTTAATCACTACAGATCTTTTCCCTATGGAAATTTGGCGCAGGAATATTCTTGTGGCTGTATTCATTTTGTACGCAGCCTATCGCGGTTTTCGCGTGTATTCCGGATTTAAAAAACAACAAAAAGTAGGTAAGCATGAGCACTAAATTGATCTTTATCGGACTACTGGTTATCCTAAGTTCTTGCGATAACAATAACAACCCATTTGTTTATCAGCATGATGCGCACGGACGCGGCAAGGCTAAAATTCAAATTGAAGAATCCTTCAAACCACTCTTTACCACGTGCATTGAGACCTTCATGAGCCAGTTTCCCAAAGCAAAAGTTACAGGGATCTATGGGCCAGAGAATCAACTTATTGCTGATTTCTACAATAACAAAATTAAAACAATAGTCATTTCTCGTGATTTCAATGACCAAGAGAAAGCCTATCTCAAAAGTAAAAATGTGTCGTACCGCAGTGATAAAATTGCCTCAGATGCCATAACGATTATCATGCACCCAAGCATGACCGATACCATTTTAAGCGTCGCTCAACTCAAAGCACTATTATCTGACAACAATGCTAAACTTCCATCTAACAAGCAGGTTTCCAATATTGTCTTTGATCAAAAGGGTTCAGCCAATTTCAATTACATGACCAACATGTTGCAAGTCAATAAATTGGCCGCACGCGTTTCAGCTGTAAATTCCAACGAAGAAGTGATCAATTATGTCAAGACGCATCCAAACACTATTGGTGTCATTGGCCTCAATTGGGTTTCAGACCAAGACGATCCAGAAGCACTTAATTTCTTAGATGGGCTTCGGATTGCAGACATCTACATCAATGACCCTGAAACTGCGTGTAAACCTTATGCAGGTTACATTTACACCAAAGAATATCCACTTATTCGCGATATCTGGATGATCAATAAAGGGCGTAGGTCTGGCTTAAATACAGGCTTTGTTCTTTTCATGAAAAAAGACGACAAAGGTCAATTAATGATCCAAAAAGCAGAATTAGTTCCGGCACTTACACCAGTCCGACTCGTTTTGCAATAAATAAATTAATAAAATAATATCGGGCACAATTTTTGTTTCCCAAAAAACTAGGTTATTTTTGGCCGCAAATTGAATGATTAAATTTTAGAAACCATGAGACGCATATTGCTACTTAGCACCCTCTTACTTACGGGTTATTCCTTCGCTCAAACACTTCAATCAGCAAATAACAAAGCTGAAAATGAGCGCTACCGCGACGCTATTAACGAATTTAAAAAGTTAATTGCTGCTGACCCAATTAACGGTGAGAACTACTTCTATTACGGAGACTGCTACTTTGAAATGGAAGACCTCGACTCTGCAAAAATGATGTGGAGAAAAGGATATGAAGTAGATAAAGTGCGTGCTTTACCTATCGTAGGCCATGGTCGTGTCCTATGGTTAGAAGGAAAAACAACAGAGGCTAAAGCAGAATTTACTAAAGCTTTATTATTGGCTAAAAAAGACAAACTAAAGAAAGCTGAAGTCATTCGTGGTATTGCAGAAGTCTATATTGAAGCTCCCAACAAAAACCTAGATGAAGCTTTAGTATTGTTAGAAGAAGCCATCATTAAAGATCCAAAAAACGAAGACAACTACTTGTTGAAAGGTGATGCCCTTTATGCACGCAATTCTTCAGATGCATCTGAAGCATTAAAGGCATACAATCAGGTTTTAACCATTAATCCGAAATCTCCGAGAGGTATCGTTCGCAAAGCACTCATTTATCAACGTGCTAAGAACGAAGTTGAAGCTAATAAGATGTACAACGAAGCAAAAGCTATTGATCCTACTTATGCGCCTGCTTATCGTTTGAATGCCGAGCTTTACATGATGTTTGGCAAGAATGAAAAAGCCATTGAAAACTGGGAGAAGTATTTAGAGCTCAATAACAACCTTGAATCTAGATACCGTTATGCAAATGCTTTATTTGGTTTCGGTGCAAAAGCGTATCCTACCTTGTTGCTACAACTTGATTATTTGACATCAAACGGTATGTCTAATTTTTACACAGAGCGTATGTATGCTTTTAGCTATGCTGAAAACACAACAGACTCTCTTGCACTAGACAAAGCACTCGCTGCTTCGGATCGTTTCTTTGCAATGGTTCCTAAAGACAAAATCAATTACCAAGACTACAAAGTAAGAGGTAACATTTTCCAGAAAAAAGGCAATGATAGTTTGGCTATTGTAGAATTCGAAAAAGCTTCTCAAGTCAACGACATTGCGGCTAAAGAATTATCAGCAGAGTTGATCAAACTCTACAACAAAAACAAACTCTACGAGAAAACGATTGTGGCTTATGAAGCGCGTCGTAAACTCAATGGCAAACTGCAAGCTGCTGAAGAATATGATCTAGGAAAAGCCTACTATTTTGGTAGAAACGACTACAAATCGGCAGACAGTATCTTCCAAATTGTCATCAAAAACGATTCAACTTACGTGCCTGCTTACATTTTTAGAGCGCGCAGTAATTACAAGATGGATACCAACAATGAAAAATGGATGGCTTTGCCTTACTACATGAAAGTAACCGAAATTGTAAAACCTGAAGACCGTCAACAACCAACCAAAAAGACTTATGTCCTTGAATCTTTGCGCTATGTTGCTGACTACTATTCAAAATCTGAACAAAAAGACTTAGCTAAAGCTAAAGTATATTTTGAAGAGATTCTTAAAGTTGAACCTAACGATGCGGTTGCGAAAAAAGCGCTTGGCATCAAAGATCCAGCACCAGCTGCTGCTCCAAAACCAGGTACAACTACAACCCCAAAAAACTAAGCTCTTCTTCTGAAGAAGAATCGAACTTAAGATAAACAATAAGGGCGGCCCTGCGGGCCGCCCTTATTTATTAATGGAATTCTCAATTACTGTTGCAAGCTCAAGTAGCGGGCAACGTATTTCCCGATGATATCAAATTCTAGATTGACGTGGTCACCGGCCTTTAATTGATGAAAATTGGTGTGCTCATAGGTATACGGAATGATACAAACAGAGAATTGACCTTTTTGAGAATTGACTACAGTTAAGCTAGTGCCATTTACAGTTATTGATCCTTTTTCTACTGTAACAAATGATTCAGGATGCGTAAATGTATAGCGCCAAGATCCATGCTCATCTAAGACTTCAGTACAAACCCCGATGCAGTCTACATGACCTTGAACCATGTGACCATCCAAACGGCCACCTAGTTGCATACAGCGCTCAAGATTAATTTTAGTTCCGAGGGCCCATGCACCTAAGTTGGTTTTTAAGAGTGTTTCGTGTATGGCTGTCACCACGTGTTCTTGCTCATTTTGGGCAACAACCGTTAGGCAGCAACCGTTGTGCGCCAGACTTTGATCAATTTTCAAATCCGACGAAAGCGCTGAAGCGATCGTAAAGTGGATATTTCCCGCCTCTTTCTCAATGGCTACGACTGTGCCGATTTGTTCAATAATTCCTGTAAACATGCAGTAAAATTAACCAAACTTGACTGACTACGCTACGACTTGAAGGTCTTTGATCAATAATTGAAGGGTGGTGCGGTTATTAAAGGTGTTTGCGCTCAGTTGAAATACTAAATCTATATAGATGCCGGGCGTTAGTTCAGCTTCTAGGTGGGCAAGATTGAAACCAATGGCCTCGAGTTGCACCGGATAGCCATCTTGGGTAATTTCTAATTTGAGGTGCGCTTCTTTCAAAAGACGATGTGAGGTGACCAAACAGTTTTTGGCTAAGAAAGTACCATGCAAATTGCCTGGGCCACAGGGTTCAAAGGCCTCTAGAATTTTTAAAATTCTTGGGAAATGCAAATTAGGGTTCGTCCCGAGTTCTTTGAATTCAAGTTGTGCGTCAATTGGGAGTTGTCTTTGTAGCTGCTGACCCTGAAGGGCATTCTTGACTGCTGCATCAAAGGCATTACGAAAAGCACTTAGGTTTTCGGGTAAGAGACTGAGGCCTGCAGCAAACTGATGACCTCCAAACTGTGTGAGGTGTGCTTGACACTGGTCTAGGAGGGCATAAAGATCTAGGGGTGGCATGCAGCGCGCAGAACCCGTTATAAGGCCATTCGATTCAGTAAGAACGATTGTAGGTTTATAATGCTGCTCAATGATGCGCGAAGCAACAATACCTACGACTCCCTTGTGCCAGCTCGGATCAAACACAATATTTGCAAAACGCGCCGCTTGCTCAGCATCTGTTTCAAGCAATTCTAGTGCCTCTTGGGTCATGTCTTGGTCGAGGGTGCGCCGATAAGCGTTGTCTTGATCAATGTCTTTGGCCAATGCTTGAAGTTCTTGGTCGTCATCGCTGAGCATCCAGGCAACGGCTCGGGCACCAGAAGCAATGCGGCCAGCAGCATTGATGCGCGGTGCAATTACAAAAACGAGGTCGCGGAGTGAAAGCGGGAAAGATTTCTTGGCTAATTCAAGTAATATTTGAAACGCGCGTCGTGGCTTGGCATTGATTTGCTTGAGACCCTCAGCACAAAGCACTCTGTTTTCATCGAGCATTTCTACGATGTCAGCACCAATAGCTAGTGCAACTAAGTCAAGGCTAGTGTAAAGCGTTTGTGTATCGAGGTTGTGATGCGTGTAATAGGCTTGCAATAGTTTAAAGGCGACGCCGCAACCACAAAGTTCTTTGTACGGATAACTGCATCCAGCTTGCTTAGGGTTTAGAATAATCACTGGTGGCAATGTTTGATCTGGCTGATGGTGATCACAAACGAGTACATCTATTCCTGCTGACACAGCGCGTTGCAGTTGTTCGTGGGCTTTGATACCGCAGTCAAGCGTAATCAGTAAATCGATCTTATTTTCAATCGCGAAATCAACCCCTTGCTGGCTTAGGCCATATCCTTCTTTGTAACGATCTGGAATATAGTAAGGGCAATCAAGACCTAAAAAATGCAACTGCTCGTGCATGAGTGCAACTGCAGTGGTGCCGTCGACATCGTAGTCACCGTAGAGCAATACGTTTTGTTGGTTTTGAATGGCTTCATGAATGCGTTCAACAGCCAAGGCCATGTTGCACATCAGAAAGGGGTCGTGCAGTTGAGCTAAGTTGGGTCTGAAAAATGTAACGGCAGCAGCACGCGTATCGATCTGCCGCTGCTTTAAAAGCTGTGCAACAAAATTTGGGACCTGAAGTTCCTGTGAAAAAGTGTGTACCCATTCAGCTGACGCTGAATCTTTGAGCTGCCAGTTTGCTTTCATTTGACAAAGTTACAAGAAGATAAACTGCTGGGTTCCGTTATTCTACGTAACTGAGCTTCAACATATTGGTGCCTCCTAAATCTTCGAGTGGAATCGAGGCCACATTGATCACGACATCACCTGAATGGAGGTAACCCTCTTCTTTCATGAGGTACTTGATATCGGCAATAGTGTGGTCGGTTGAAATGCGCTTGTTGTAGAAAAAGGCCCGAACTCCCCAAACTAAATTGAGTTGGGTAAGAATTTTTCGGTTACTTGTAAAGACATAAATATGAGATTCAGGTCTTTGGGAAGCAATTTTATAAGCTGTATAACCCGAATAGGTCATGGTAATGATGGCATTGGCTTCAACACGTTGTGCCAAACGACAAGCGTTAAAGCAAATAGAATCAGAGATAAAGCGCGGATTGCCTTTTGGTGGCAGTTCTTCTTTATGATAAAGACTTGGGTGACCTTCCATTTCTTTGATAATATTGGCCATTGTTTGCACCACTTGTACCGGATACTGCCCAACAGAAGTTTCACCGGAAAGCATGACCGCATCGGCACCATCTAGGACCGCATTTGCGACATCGTTGACTTCTGCTCTACTTGGCGTAAGGCTATTGAGCATTGATTCCATCATTTGCGTAGCCACAATCACAGGCTTGGCTTTAGAGATGGATTTACTGATGATCATTTTTTGAATAAGCGGTACATTTTGATACGGAATCTCAACACCGAGGTCTCCACGCGCAACCATAAGGGCGTCGCTAGCTTCGATGATGTCATCAATGTTTTCAAGTGCTTCTGGTTTTTCAATTTTAGCCACCACCTTGGCAATGCTGCGCTTTTTCGCAATGCGCGCTTTTAAGTCTGTGATGCATTTCTGGGTGCGTACAAATGAAAGTCCGATCCAGTCTACACCAAGTTTGAGCGCATAGTTGAGGTCTTCAATGTCTTTTTCAGTGAGCGAAGGCATTGAAATTTTGGTATTGGGGAAGTTGACGCCTTTTTTTGAGCAGAGCAAACCACCTTGAATGACCTCACAACGAATTTTTGATTTCTTGTCGGTTTCTTTGACTTCTAGCACCAACTTGCCATCATCGAGCAAGATGCGCTCTCCCGGATTGACATCGCGAGGCAATAAGTTATAGTTAATTGAAAAGCGTTGATTGTTGCCAATTACTTTGTCGACAACGACTTCTATTTGCTGACCAACCTCGATCAAGACACCATTGTTTTCCATTTCATGGGTTCTGATTTTGGGGCCTTGGAGGTCAGCGAGAATGGCGACATTGAGGCCGAGTTCGTCGTTCAGTTCACGAATGAGTGCAACAGCTCCGGCATGGTCTTGATGAGAGCCATGTGAAAAATTAAGGCGGCAAACATTAAGCCCTGCCAACATCATATCTTTAAGCGTTTCCTTTTTGAGCGATGCTGGGCCCATTGTTGCAACAATCTTGGTTCTTTTCATTTTAACTTGTTAAGTAATCAATTAATTCAAACTCTTCATGGTTGAACTCAAAAATAGCCACCACACCATTGATGCTTCTGAGTTTCGATTGAAGCTCATTGGCCGGATGTGAGTTATTCTCTTTTAAAATGAGAAAGTAATCGATCATGGGGCGATCGGCCTGCAAGAGTTGCTGTTCTTGCTTGTTTTTCACTAAAAAAAACTTGGTGAGCAATTCTTGGTCTTCATAAAAAAAGTATCTGAAATGCTGATTACTTTTTGTCTTTGGAACGAAAACCTCAAAACTATTTTCAGTTTTTTCTAGATGGATGCCCAAAACTTGATTGAGTTCCCACGTGAGTCTGTAGTCGGCAAAAGCCGAGGAAATGCCATAAATTTCGAAGGGCTGCTCTTCATCGAAGGTCAGTTCGTATTTTTTGACTTTTCCCATAGTGTCAAATTTACTCATTTAACTCTTACTCGGCATCAACAATGTGTTGTCAATTCATTTCATTTCGATAAGTTTTTGGGACACATTAAATAAGTACATTTGATTCTCAATACGTACTATGAACAACAAGCACACACTTATTTTACTCTTTGTTTTTTTAGCTCAGGCAAGCATTTCATTTGCGCAGCCAGACAAAATGATCACAAACCGAGACAACTATTTTTGGCAATTTGGCATCGCCTGGACCGCTACTGACGACGACGGACAAGAGCTCAATCCAATGCCAGCAGATCAATTGCATGGTGCCATTATCCCGACCAGACTTTATGTGGATCGCTATATTTATAATGGCTGGAGTGTTGAAGGTGTTTTAGGCGCACAAACCTATGATTCCACTAAAATGGTCAATGATTCAATGGGTGTCAATGGCTTCTTGGGCTATTTTGATGCCGCACTTAAATATTCATTTTACAAGCAACTCGGTCGCGGCGCACTTGACCCTTATTTAGGTGCAGGTGCAGGATTTACCATCAGAAATAACGATCCCAGACAAAGTGCATCAGGCCTTACCCCTACTATTAATTTATCTGCTGGTTGTACTTTTTGGATGAGCAAACAAATTGGTTTGCAAGCACAAGGCGTTTATAAATTTGGTTTGGTCGATATTTTAGGGGCGTCATCTTATAGCCAGTATAGTTTGGGCGTCGTATATAGAATCGAAAAAACAGATGGCTACAAAAGTGACTTTCACAAGTCGAAATACAAAATTCCAAGAAAACCTTCTCGAATCAAAATCGAAAAATCTGGAGACGAGTCTTAGTTAAGGACCTGCATTCTTTTGGTGGTCTCTTGATCTGCAGTAACAATACCGTAGTAATAAACACCATTTGCCAATTGTGTAGAATCAAAGCGGATGATATGACCTCCTTTTTCGTAGGTTTGGTTGCCTAATTCATGAATGAGTTCGCGATCTTTCCAAATGCCAAACTGAACCTGCTGGGCTACCGGACACACAAAATAAAAAGACAGTTCTCCGGAGGCTGGTTCTTGATCGAGGTTATAAAGTTCACAATAATCTTGGTGGACCACCTGACCTTTTTGAAATCTTTTGAGCAAGCGCTTGTAGGCAATTACTGCTAAAAGAATGAGAAAACTAACAAATAAGAATTTTAAAATTGCTTCCATTATAAAGAGATTATACCCGGGATTTTTGCGGCGCGTTCATAGACTTCAATGATGGCTTGCGCCGACAGCATGACTTCTTTTGCACTCACGCTCACATACTTACCCGTTTGAGATTCATGAAATACAACTTCGCTGTTTTCGTCAAAGAG
>JAURHO010000212.1 GCA_030833265.1 Crocinitomicaceae bacterium
AATTGCTTTTTTCTTGGATGTTGCCGAAACGCGTCCAAAGAGAGATTTATATTCAGTTGCTGTAACCCCAGCTGAAATAGATAACTCATCCACACCGCCAAGTGCAGTACGAATTTCTTCGCGATATTGACGGGCAAAAGAATTTTGGTCTCCAGTAATGGCGTCTGGAACGATATAACCAACTCGATCATTTGGCTCCAGGTTTGCAATTACCCGTGGAACACGCAGCTGACCATCAACGCCACGATAAATTGGATCAGCTTTAAATCGCGATTGACTTAACGCGCCTGCACCGGTAAATCCAGAGTTTGCAGCGATAGAAGGACGCTGTACAACGGTTTCGCCACCGGATTCCATCAAGTCCGTCTTGGGTCGAGAAGAAAGAAGGGTTGGGTTACCAAAGAACTGCACATTTTTACGCATGGTGCGAACCATGTCGTCGTGCGTACAGATGTGATTAGCTAACGCATCAAATTCACCAACACCTTCAGTCGAAAAACCCTTGGCGTTATTAAAAATTTCAACGCAAGGAATAAAGCCAAGAGTATTTTTAAATGTTTTGGTACGACCGGGCACCGATTGATAATTTGTATCGAACGAAATTTCGCCTTCCGAATGTGTTTCTTCGATTGTTTTACGTTTAATCGACAAACGAATGTAGCGTTTAACACCCCCGCGACCCATACCCGCTGGGCCAGAGACATTGCTCATTTCAATGTCTTGTTGAAAACCCATCCCTTGGCGAACCTTATAGCTATAAATAATGACAACTTCGTCTAGTTCGCCGTCAATATTGTAAAAACTACGGTATTCGTGTTTCCGGAAAAAATACATCCGGTAATTATTTTGCGTCGGCCGTAAGTAAAAAAGACCTTGGCCATCACACAAAAAATAATCCCATACAGAATCTAAGCGCGTATCAAGTTGGTTGTATTTAATTACACGATCAATAAAGTCTTTGCGCTGGTTGCCAAAGTTATCTTGCGCAGGAAAAAATTCAACACCCTGGCGGATACCAAATAACCGCATCTGTGCCAGGTGCGATGCCACGATGCCAGTATCAATTGCAGACCCCCCATCTTTTTCAAGATATGAGTCAATAATTTCCCTTAATCGTGTCTTAGCATCGACCGCCATTAACTATTGTCCCCTTTATCTTTATTGATCTTAGCAGCCTTCGCTTGCTTCTTCAGGTGTAACCACTTATCAAAGAATACGAGTTCAGCCGAGGAATAAAGTTCGGGATGGCTGAGTGCTTGCTTGACAAGTTTTTTAGTTTTCATTTCGACTCCTTGTAACGTTTGGCTGCACGAGCAGCCTTACCTGCTTTTTTAGCAGATTCCGTATTTGGAATAAATTGTTTTCCTTTGCGACTACCTTCTCGTTTCTTTTGATCTGTCTCTTGCCTTTCTTCTTTGGACAAGGACGCCCAGGCTTTCTCTGGAAGATAACGCTTGGTGTATCCCTTTTGTATTGCCTTATCTGCAGCCATTACTTCTGACCGTCCTTGTACTTCTTAGCAGCAGCTTTTGCTTTGCTCCGTTTTTCGTACTCGTCTTTGGTCATCCACTTTTCTTTACCCCATTTTTCCAGGGATTTTTGCTTTTCCCCTTTCCCGCCGCGATACCCGCCACCAGCCTTTTCGTACTCCTGGGCAAGGAGCTGAGCTTTTCTAGCCGAAATAAGTAATTAGCCTTGCGGCTACGACCATTCTCCGGGTTTACCACCACGGCCTTCGCGCATAACTTTGTTTTTAATGCGCTCACGCAAATCTGGTTTTGTATACTTGGTTTTGTCTTCAGCCATAACTGCCTCGCTCTTTGAGATAAGTGACTGCATTTGTCAATACATTTATATTATCACCGAATAAACCCAAAGCCCTGTTGCATTCTTTGCATAACAAACCTCTGAATTCATTGGTTTGGTGATTGTGATCCATGGCCAAAGACTGTCCATCGTTGGGAGGTTCTTGACAAATTGCACATAAACCTTCTTGAGATTCAAGAACAATGTCGTATTGCTCTTTTGTTATTCCTCTGCGTTCATATTTTTTGTGTTGGGAATGAAGTAAATCTTGCCCTTGTTTTTTAACTTTTTTATAATGCTCTTTGTTGTTGGCTACCCATTTATCCCATCCTATTTTGTTGCACGCGTTACATGAAGAATGAAGATACAGTTTACCGTCTTGTTTTTTTCTTCTAAAACAATCCCAATTTAAATAATGAGCACATTTAGAGCATTGTTTTTGGCCATCCGCGCCATACAAAAGCCTAAATCGACGATTAACCAAGGATCTGCAATCCTTGCATACACTATCTCTTTTTATGTTTCCAGCTGAGTTGTATCCTTTGTTTCCAAAATTTTCATGCGGCTTTCTTGTTCCGCATTCTCGGCAAAGTTTTTGCATTGACTGGTTTGTGCTTTTCTTACTATAGCACAAAATTACTGACCAGCCTTGCCGCCTTTCTCGCCGGCCATAATTCGATCTTTGATCCGCTCACGCAGCTCAGGTTTGGAATATTTGCTATCGTCTTGTGCCATCAGTAAACCATTTTATTTTGAAATCCTTGGGGAGCGGAACGCAAACGGCGAATCATTTCCATTTCTGCTGCGTTTGCATCTAAGGGTTGCCCGGGCTGCATAGGATTTGGCACCGGCTTGCCATAGTTAGGGCTTCCAGCTGGATAAGTAAGATCTACTGCGCCTTCCATGCCAATCGGATAACGGCCAGGAACATTGGCAACTAAAGAATCTGCTTGAAAACTGCCAGGTGCCTGTGCTTTGCGCAAATAATCTTGAATGTTAAACTCAGCGGGCGGCGGACTGCCTTGCTGCATGAGCTTAGCCTTTTGCTCTGGATTAAGTTCGAGCTGCGCAATCACTGCTGCAGGAATCTCACCCATCCCTGTGGGAGCGGTCGACTGATTGGC
>JAURHO010000213.1 GCA_030833265.1 Crocinitomicaceae bacterium
GACAAAAATTCACCGTATTCTGCCCTTAAAAAAGCAAAACCCCGAAGGTAATCTTCGGGGTTCTGAACTTATAAAATTAAGTAGGATTATGCCAACTCTACTTCTGCTCCAGCTTCTACAAGCTTTGCTTTCATGTCTTCCGCAGTAGCTTTGTCTACTCCTTCTTTCACTGGCTTTGGAGCCTGGTCTACCAGATCTTTTGCTTCTTTCAGACCCAAACCTGACAAATCTTTTACGATTTTAACAACAGCAAGCTTGTTAGCTCCACCGCTCTTCAGGATTACGTTGAATGAAGTCTTCTCTTCAGCAGCAGCAGCGCCACCACCGTCACCTGCACTTACTACAACTGCAGCTGCAGCTGGTTCGATGCCGTACTCTGATTTTAGGAATTCAGCTAATTCCTGTACTTCTTTAACGGTCAAGTTTACTAAACTTTCCGCCAATGCTTTGATTTCTGCCATGGTTTTGAATTTTTCCCGCCTTCTTTGTTTTTGACTCCGGCGGATATTAAAAAAATTTGTTTATGCCATTTATATACCGTCAGGCCAGGTTTGTTTTTTTATGCTTCTGGTGTAGTGTCTTCAGCGGCATCAGCAGCAGGAGCTTCTGGTGTCGCTTCGGCAGCAGGGACTTCTGCTACTGGAGCTTCGGCAACAGGTGCTTCTGCAACTGGTTCAGCAGCAGGGGCTGAAGCTTCAGCAGATGCTTTTGAAGCGTTGTCTTTGTTTTCCAACGCGCCCAAAACTCTTTGAATAGGTGCCTGCAACAAACCGATAACATCTCCAATGAGTTCGTTCTTGGTTTTGATGAGGGTAAGCGCTTTCAATTGGTTGTCTCCTACGAAAACATCACCATTGATGAAAGCAGCCTTCAGCACAGGCATTTCTTTGTTGTTTTCCTTGCGGAATCCGCTGATGATCAATGCTGGGTCTTTAGGATTCTCACTGAACATCAGTGCGGTCACTTTGTGCAAAGAATCGTAAACACCTGAGTATTTTTCAGCATCGAGGCTTTCAAGTGCTTTTTTGATAAGCGTGTTCTTGGCTACTTTCATTTCCACTTGCTTATCGAAGCAAACGCGGCGCAGATTGCCTACCTGAGCTACAGTAAGGCTCTCGGTATCCGTGATATAAAAATTGCTGTATTGGGCAAATTTACCCTTCAGCAACTCGATCACTTCATTTTTTTCTTGTTTGGTCATGACAATTATTTTGTTCCGGATTGAACGGAAAAGTTGTAAAATTAGTTTTGAACAGATTTGGTATCAACCATGATGCCCGGGCTCATGGAACTTGCCATGTGAATACCTCTGAGGTAGGTTCCTTTTGAAGTGGCAGGTTTCAATTTGATGATGGCATTGATGAATTCCATGCAATTTTCGGTGAGTTTTTCAGGAGCGAAACTTACTCTTCCGATTGAAGCGTGAATGATACCCACTTTATCAACTTTGAATGCGATTTTACCGCCTTTCAAATCGTTAACAGCCGCTGCAACATCATTGGTAACTGTTCCTGTTTTCGGGTTTGGCATCAGGTTTCTTGGTCCAAGTACTTTACCCAGTTTACCAATTTTTGGCATCACAGAAGGAGTAGCTACGATAACATCGATGTCTGTCCAACCGCCTTCAATTTTAGCGATATATTCATCCAATCCTACGTGATCGGCTCCGGCGCCTTTTGCTTCCGCTTCTTTGTCTGGTGTACAAAGAACCAGAACTCTTTTTGTTTTACCTGTACCATGTGGCAAGGAAACGGTTCCACGAATAGCCTGATCGGCTTTTTTCGGATCAACACCCAGACGAACGTGAAGGTCTACTGAGCTGTCGAATTTAGTGGTATTGATTTCTTTTACAAGGGCTGATGCTTCTTTTAGCGTATAAGCTTTGTTGGCGTCAACCTTGGTGTTTGCAATTTTTCTTTTTTTGGTGATCATATTGAAAATGATTGTAGTTCCAAACAAATGGAACCGGTTGACGATTAGTTATTTTCCCATGGAGCTTTTCCTTCAACAGTCAATCCCATGCTGCGTGCCGTTCCGGCTACCATGCTCATGGCGCTGTTGAGGGTGAAACAATTCAGGTCAGGCATTTTATCTTTCGCGATTTCTTCAACCTGAGCCCAAGTTACTTTTCCAACCTTGTTACGGTTTGGCTCTTTACTACCACTGGTGATTTTGGCAGCATCCATCAACTGCACAGCAGCTGGAGGAGTTTTGATGATGAATTCGAAAGATTTGTCTGCAAATACGGTGATAAGCACAGGCAATACCTTACCTGGTTTGTCTTGGGTTCTCGCATTGAATTGCTTACAGAACTCCATGATGTTGATTCCCTTGGAACCAAGTGCCGGACCGATGGGCGGTGCCGGGTTGGCTTGTCCTCCTTTACATTGGAGTTTTACATAGCCAGTGATTTCTTTAGCCATTTTGTTTGTTTTTGGTGTTAACGTCCATATTGGACTCCCAAACCTACCCTTATGGGGTGTGATCTGATAAGAACTAATTGGGGCGGCAAAGTTAAATAATTTTTCAATAAAACAATGCTGTTTAGAAAAAAAATGATTTTATACCGGATGGCCAGACTCTTCAGTCAATTTGCATTTTGTTATGTCTGAACAGACCGACACATAGCATTACAAGCAACTTATTCGTGATGGGTTGTGCGAAAAATAGGAAAAGAATCCTCCCCAAATGATCCAAACCCCACATGAATTGGTAAAACTGAACATTCAGAACACTACTTTCAGTTAAATACAATCAAAACAAAACCCTCACATTTTTCAATGGAGGGTTTATCATTATAATCGTTTATTGACTTAGGAAATCTTTTCTACCTGCATGTAACTCAGCTCAACAGGAGTAGCTCTTCCGAAAATCTTAACCTGAACCTTGATTTTCTTCTTCTCATCA
>JAURHO010000214.1 GCA_030833265.1 Crocinitomicaceae bacterium
CATTTTGCTGATGTAGCCTTGCTGCTGTTTGGCGTTTCCTAAAAGTTGTTGACCGATTAAAAAAGTGACGTCATAACCTAAACAAGCCATTTTAGTGAGGTCTGCGCTGTATTTGCGGCGATACAATTTGTGTAAAGGAATGGTTGAATGCGCCTGATAAGAGAAATAGCTGGGTACCGAAACAATAAACTCAGTATTGAAGTTTTGATTTTTATTGAGCTCTTTCCAATCCAACCAATCTTTGGTGCCTGCCACCATTAAACTTGAATCAGTGCTGCAAAATTGTAAAAGCTCTTGAACCTTAACGCGGTCAGAACTAAGGCTCACATAAACCAACGGACCACCTATTGCCTTGAATTTTTTATAGGTAGACCAAGATGCTTGTTGCAACTTGAGTTTGGATTGCGTCGTTGAAGGGGCCTGAAAAGCTTTGATGAATAGTTGTTCGGTGTTTTGATCTTGGGCCAAGGGGCTATTAATCAAGACAACTGTTGCCTCTTGAAACTGCGCATGGAGTTCAGCGGCTAACTGCTCGATTAACACAGCATCTGATGGCGTGTAGGTGATAAACTTTGAACCTTGCTGCGTAAGGTTATTAGGCAAATGCACCGGAAAGACAAGCGAAATGTTTTGCTTTTTCGCAAAACTTGCCACTTCTGCAGCCTGTTTTTCTTGGAGTGGCGAAAAAATCAAATCGGTATTGAGCAGCTCATCTGAAGCTAAAAGTGCGGCCAAAGTAGGCTTGGCACTTTGTTCGTCATAGACAAAAACTTCGGCACGAAGTCCTTGCTTGCGAAGGCTGTCTAGCGCCAATTTCATACCCATGTAATAATCCAGGGCGGCGGAGGCAACAAAGCGGTTGTATCCGGATAATGAATCGAGTTGAAATGGCAAGAACACTGCGATTTTGTAAGTATCTTTTTTAGGAACCGGAAATTCAAAAGTACTGCTTGCAACTTTTGGTAAAGGGCTTGGAATAGCCGGTATTTCGACAGGTAATTTTCTTTCTTGCTTGATGGGAATCAATAATTGCTGACCCGGACGCACCTTAGAGCTTGTCAAGTTATTGAGCTTCATTAAAGAATCTGAAGTAATCATAAAACGCTTTGAGATGGCGTAAAGCGTTTCGTTGTCCGCTACTGTATAGCGAATTAAGGTGTCTGTTAGTTTGTAACTAAAGGTTTGCTTAGGAGTCGGGGCAAGCTGATTGGGCTTGGGTTGGTTCGGATTGAATGGCAGCACTGCATTTTTGATCAGGACTTTTTGCCCGACAACCAACCCATTTTGCGCACTTGGGTTCCAGGTCATGAGTGAATCTACTGAAACTTCATATTGTCTGGAAAGCGCGTAAAGAGTTTCTTTAGGAAGCGTAGTATGATACAAAGCGCCACGTTTGACCGGAATGAAAAGTATTTGACCTACTTCGACTCCTCGTTCAAGACCCGGATTGAGGTCTAACAATTCTTCTGTGCTGCATTGCAACAAAGTTTCAAGGTCTCCGAGGGTCTGACCAACGCTCACCTCAAATTGATAATATTTCTGACCCTCTTTTAAAACAATTGGCAAATTTTGCGCCGATGCATGTCGCGCAAAAAATACAAGCATGAATAAAAAAAGGCTTCGTGTCATGTTATTCCCATTCAATTGTGGCAGGTGGCTTTGAGCTGATATCGTAGGTAACGCGATTGATACCGCGCACTTGGTTGATGATGCGGTTAGAAACCTTTGCCAAAAATTCGTAAGGTAAATGACACCAGTCGGCGGTCATGCCGTCGGTGGACGTAACGGCGCGCAAGGCCACTGCATTTTCATAAGTGCGTTCGTCGCCCATGACACCAACCGATTGAATTGGCAAGAAAATCGCACCTGCTTGCCAAACGTCGTCATAGAGGCCGTCTTCTTTTAGGCTATTGATAAAAATGGCATCCACTTCTTGTAAAATGCGCACTTTTTCAGCGGTGACTTCACCTAAAATACGGATGCCCAAACCTGGCCCTGGGAAGGGATGACGCCCTAGTATTTTTTGGTCAATTTCTAAGGAACGGCCAATGCGGCGCACTTCGTCTTTGAAAAGCAAACGCAAAGGCTCCACGACTTGGAGTTTCATGAAGTCTGGCAAACCACCTACATTGTGGTGAGATTTAATGGTTTGAGAAGGCCCACCAGTTGCAGAAACGGATTCAATGACATCCGGATAAATGGTGCCTTGCCCTAGCCATTTGGCATTTTCTACCAATTTGGATTCTTCGTCAAAGACGTCTACAAACACTTTTCCGATGGCTTTTCTTTTGAGCTCAGGGTCAGTAAGACCTTTCAAGGCGCTGTAGAATCTTTCAGAAGCATTGACACCTTTAACGTTGAGACCCATGCCTTGGTAGGAAGCCAAAACTTGTTCAAATTCGTCTTTGCGCAACAAACCGTTGTCTACAAAAATACAGTGCAAGTTAGCGCCAATGGCTTTGTGTAAAAGCACGGCAGCAACAGAAGAGTCCACACCGCCAGATAAGCCAAGAATCACTTTGTCTTGACCTAATTGGGCACGCAAACGACCCGTGGTTTCTTCAATGAAAGAGTCTGGGGTCCAGTCGCAGTTGCAACCACAGATTTCAACGATAAAATTCTTGAGTAAGATTTTACCTTCTGTTGAATGGTAAACTTCTGGATGAAATTGGATTCCGAAAGTGGTTTCGCCTTCAATGGCGTAGCCCGCTACTTCGACGTCGTGGGTGGAGCAAATAATTTTATAATTTGTTGGGATATGCTTGATGGTATCGCCATGAGACATCCAAACTTGCGAGCCCTGAGACATTCCTTTAGTGAGGATATGCTGCTGATCGAGGTAGCTGAGGTGAGCACGCCCATATTCTCGGGTGTTAGACGGCAAAACCTCTCCTCCAAAATGA
>JAURHO010000215.1 GCA_030833265.1 Crocinitomicaceae bacterium
TTTGTGAGCATGTAGCCACTGCATTGGTGTAAGACCTAAATTTCTCGAAAATGCGCGGGCTAATGCACTTGAACTACCGTAGCCCACATCAATGGCTATGTGTTTAAGCCCAAGCCCTTTCTTCATTAACTTTTGCGCCAACATTAATCGCCATGAAGCCACATAGTGAGCAGGAGTTGTCCCTGTTAGTGACTTGAAATGAACTGCAAAGCGTGCTCGTGACATACCAGCAGTTTGCGCCATCTCTTCGAGTGTCCAGGGGTGCGCAGGTTCAACATGTACAGCTTGTAATGCCTTAGAAATCCGACTGTCAGATAAACCAGCAAGCGTTCCTCCAGCCGCCAAACCATTTGAAATGCAATGCCGCAAGAGGCGAATGATTACTATCTCACAAAAGCGATCCAACGCCGCTTGTTTGCCGTCGTCTTGGTTAAATGCTTCGTCCAACATCAAATCCAAAAGTTCACTGATGCCCTTGATTTCCGTTAATCGAATCAACACAACATCTGGCAAAGAATCCGTAATTGGATTGCCGCCACCGCTATCAAAAAAAACCGTGCCACAAACAACCTCGGCACCGGCCTTGCTATCTGCCATTAACCTGTGATGATCTGGGCGGGGTAAAAAAACAAGGGTTGGTTCGGTGATTTGAAAATTTCTCCTCGTGATACCTATCAGATCTACCGAACCTTGCTTTATGACATGAAGATGGCCTCGCATGGGATCTTTCTCGAAATCATGTCTACCGCAGATATTTCCAGTGTAAAAAACGCCAGCATGTAGCGAGAAATGAACAAGCAATGTGTCAAGTGAATTCATGAGATTTCGAGATTATTGGTTGATCAAATAGCATTTAAATATACTCAAAAATCATATTTTGGCATAAATCTAATAAATTGCTTGGGACGCAAAGTATTGAGCATGAGACGATTTGTCAGACTTTTTTTCAATTGGTCACTTACCATGAAATGTAAATTTGGAGGTGTGCAATGAATGAAGTAACCATGTATGGAAATGATCAGTGCAAATATTGCAATCTGGCAGAGTCTTTGCTCTTGCAAAAGGGTGTTTTATCCATAAACAAAATTCTGGTTAATCATCACGATGAAAGTCTCACTGCAATGATCGAACTCACTGGAAGAAAAACCACTCCTCAAATTTTTATAGGCAACCGCCATATTGGTGGATTTGATGATCTAGCGTCGCTGGACGATGAAGGATCGCTTGACACACTTTTGCGAACATAATCAATGATCAATCTACAGTTTTCTCGACATAAAAATGATAGGAGCAACTAATTTGAAACGACGCAACTTCAATGCTTTTCTCCCAATGCTTATAGTTGGTTCCCAATCTAAGTTAGCTGCTACTGAGAACACGAATTACGTAACTTCATCTTCAAAATAAACCTCCATGAACGATATCACTGTTGCTACAACAAACAAAAGAAGAAAAGTGCTTGTCTTTGACGTTATTGAAACGCTGTTGGATCTAAATTTTTTAGCTCCCAGATTTGAAAAGGCTTTTGGGACTGCCCAAGCGCTTGATGAATTTTTTGCTCAAATGCTTCAATCTGCTTTTGCCATTACATCAGCCAAAATTTACACAGACTTTGGTAATGTTGCCAAATCATCGCTTCAAATGGTGTCACAGCGTCGGGGCGTATTGCTTACCAATGATGGCATGATGCAAATTCTCAGTGGGCTTCGCACACTACCTCCACACCCAGAAGTCAAAGGAAGTTTGGAGATGCTTCAAAAGTCTGGCTTTCGAATGGCCGCGCTCACCAACTCCGCTTTGCCTGTCTTAGATGCACAACTGGTGCATGCAGGATTGAAAGAGTATTTTGAAAAATTGCTGACTGTTGACACAGTGAAGCAATTCAAGCCAGCTCCAGACGTTTACCGTGAAGCTGCCAGATCATTGAAGATAAATACTACTGATATATGCATGGTTGCTGCCCATTCATGGGATGTTGGCGGTGCTATGCAAGCGGGCTGTTCAGCAGCATTCGTAGCTCGACAGGGAATGGTTCTTGACCCACTATTCCCAAAACCTGAAATTGTTGGTAAAGATCTCCAACAGGTAGCTGATTTAATCATTCAAGCAGATCAGAAACTAACTATGGGGTGATTGTCACGTCAACGATCAATCCACTGGACATTAGCTTGGCCCCCCCTCTTTTCGGGCACCTGCAGGGGACTCGAACAAACGGGATTTCAAATTTCAGTGTCCTGTCATGGAGTCGAATTTTGGGCTGTTTTTCGGTTCGAGTCCCGACGGTAGAGCCAAATAAATTGGTCAACCTAAACTTAATGTCCCGATAATTTGAACGGATTTCAGCACAAGGTATGACGACATTAAATTGGTTGGCAATTAGCTGGTTCCACCATAAAATGTTAGGCTACAAGCACTCCGATGGAGAAATACGATGTTGCTGACAGCCGTAATTACTGAAGCCGAAGAAGGTGGATTCATTGCCCTGAACCCAGAAACGGGCACCACTACCCAAGGTGAAACCTATCAAGAAGCCATTCACAATCTAAAAGAGGCGACTTCTTTGTATCTTGATGAGTTCCCTATGAAGATACACAGCCATCCTGTCATGACCACTTTTGAAGTAAGCCATGCCTAAATTCCCCGGGCTTTCCGGTGCAGAGATAGTTCGGGCTCTAGAAAAACTTGGCTTTGTTGTTGCTAGGCAGTCGGGAAGCCATATTGTTATGAAGCGTGATGGGCAAGGTTGCGTCGTTCCAAATCATAAGGAAGTAAAAATTGGAACTGTTAATGGCGTACTCCGTCAAGCAGGTGTAAGCGCGCAGGAGTTTGCGAAAGCTCTTTAATAGTTTGTTGTCACAACCAGTCGTCGAAGTTT
>JAURHO010000216.1 GCA_030833265.1 Crocinitomicaceae bacterium
CTATTTTTTTGCGGTCATAATTCACAACAATCGTTTGCTCTTCAAGTGTATCAATATATCTCACGGCTACCTGATCAACGGCACAGGTTTCTTTTAAAGCTTTTCGAATGCTTCCACCACAACCCATCTTACAAACCATACCTTTTACGCCGAGAGACACACTTGTATTTGCGACAATCTTTTGACAGGATTTTGTGGGTTGAACGGGGGTTTCACTTGGTTTTTGTGTCTGACAAGACCAAAGTAATAAACCCAAAAGAAGTGGAAAAATGCATTTCATGTGACAAAATTAAACTAGTTCTTGAATAAGTTCAAGTGATTGTGTAGATTTGTTCAAACTTGAAATCATGAAAAAACTATTTATTATCGCAGTAAGCACACTCATCGTTGGTGCTGGCACACTTACTTCTTGTAAAAAATACACTGAAGGACCAGGCTTTGCTTTGTCTTCAAAAACAGCGCGTCTTGCCGGAACTTGGGTTTTGAGTGCAAAAACTTTAAACGGTGTAAATGCAGTAGATGCAGGCTATTCTGAAACTTTGATCATCGAAAAAGATGGCTCTTTCAAAGACACTGCCCGTATTAGCTACCTAGGCTTTAACTATACTGGTCCTGTTTCTGGTACCTGGAGTTTTTCTGACGACAAAATGCTTGTTGACTTCAATTCTTCTGGAACCAACACCGCATTCACTATCAACGGATCAAATTCTTGGAACATTATTAAATTAGCCAAGGACGAAATCAAATTTGAGAAAGTGGGTAGCAACAATAGCATTACTGCTATGACTTACGTTCCTAAAAACTAAAAAAACATGAAGCGTTTAATTTTCACATTTTCCTTGCTTGCATTAGGATTGTCTGCCTGTTCAAAATATACTGAGGGCCCTAACTTTTCTTTGCAAACAAAAAAGTCTCGCTTGTGCAATGACTGGAAACTTACAGACCACGTACTCAATGGAAACAACATTTATGATGCCTCTGTGACATCTAAAATGAGCATTGACAAAGATGGCACTTATTCAATGTCCAATTTCAGCAACGAACTTGGCCAGATTCAAGGAACCTATAGTCATGGTACATGGAAGTTTGGTGAAGACGCTACAACCCTATTTTTATACGCGGACACAACTACAATCAACCCTGTTCACGAATACACCATCAAAGAATTGCGCAGCAAGCGCATGGTGGTTGAAGAAGAAATTTTTCAAACAGGTGATGTACACCGCGTAACTTTCTCTCAGCAATAAGAGAACCATAAAACCTTTGCAAGTATTTCTTGTAACAAAAAAAGCGCCCCAAAAAGGCGCTTTTTTTATTTGATCATAATGAGTCCTGAACCTACAATTGGTCAGTAACTTAAACAAATTTAGGGTCTGTTTCCATTTGATGCCCACAAGCCTTGCAAGTTCTTAATTCCTCTGAACCATAAAACTCTTTGAATCGGGGTAGAAAATCTTTCTCAATATTTTCTAATGGAAATCGGTAGGTATGTAAATGATGATTGCATTTTTCACAGAACCACATGAGGCCATCTTGTAAGTTTGTGCCCGTTCTGACGAGTTCAATGACCAAACCAATTGTGTTTTCACCACGAGCTGGTGAGTGTGGTGTATTGGCAGGTAACAAAAACATTTCACCTTCTTTCACAATAATATCTTTAGCCTGTCCTTCGTGCTGTATTCGTACCGTGATGTCACCTTCAATTTGGTAAAATAACTCTTCACTTTCATTGAAATGGTAATCTTTGCGGGCATTTGGCCCTGCAACTACCATCACAATGAAATCACCGGCCTCCTTGTAAAGGTTCTTGTTAGAAACTGGCGGCTTGAGTAAGTCTCGATTTTCATCGATCCATTTTTGAAGATTGAAAGGTGCCAACATAAGCTATGGTTTAGGCGTTCAGGATTCCTCTTGAAATAACGATTTTTTGCACTTCAGAAGTTCCTTCATAAATCTGGGTGATTTTAGCATCGCGCATCATACGCTCAACATGGTATTCTTTTACAAAACCATAACCTCCGTGAATTTGAACCGCCTCAACAGTTTGTTCCATGGCAACTTTAGAAGCATAAAGCTTAGCCATCGCACCAGATTGGTCATAGTTGCGGCCAGCATCTTTATCTTGGGCTGCTTTGTAAACAAGTAAGCGGGCTGCCTCTATTTCAGTAGCCATGTCAGCCAATTTGAAAGAGATTGCTTGATGCTTGTAAATTTCTTTACCGAATGCTTGACGTTCTTTAGAGTAAGCAGTAGCTAATTCAAAAGCTCCGGCTGCAATACCGAGTGCTTGTGAGGCAATACCGATGCGACCACCAGAAAGTGTCTTCATGGCAAATTTGAAACCGAAACCATCTTCTCCGATGCGGTTTTCTTTTGGAACCTTCACGTCATTGAAAAGCAAGGTGTGTGTATCGCTTCCGCGAATACCCATTTTATCTTCTTTGGCACCTACCACAAAACCGTCCATACCGCGCTCAACGATGAGTGCGTTGATGCCTTTGTGACCCAATTCTGGATTGGTTTGAGCAATCACTAAATAAATAGAAGCTGAAGAACCGTTGGTAATCCAGTTTTTGGTACCATTTAATAAATAGTAATCCCCTTTATCTTCTGCGGTGGTTTGTTGACTGGTAGCGTCACTACCTGCTTCTGGCTCACTTAATAAAAAGGCGCCAATATAAAGCTCATTGTCTTTAATCCCTTTAGCAAGAGGCGTTAAGTATTTTTGTTTTTGTTCTTCGGTACCAAATGTTTCTAAACCCCAACAAACAAGGCTGTTGTTTACACTCATGCACACACTAACACTGGCGTCAATTTTACTAATTTCTTCCATCGCTAATACATAGC
>JAURHO010000217.1 GCA_030833265.1 Crocinitomicaceae bacterium
CACACGCCAGTCATTGTTGCTTAATCCATCTAGGCGGCTTTCATAGATGTTATCCAACGCGCCCACAAGTTGCTCTGTCGCTGGGCCATTGGCAGCCATTGCGTTGTAGTCATAAATGAGTCCACTGGTGTCAGTGAGGTCAGCCCAATTTTGTTGCCAAGTAAGCCCGATACCACCAAAAATAAATGGATCAAAACCGGTACGCTCTCTTAATTTGGCGGCGTGCAAGACCAACTCGAGGTCCAGTTCGCGGGCATCGGTTCTAAAATTGTTTATATATTGGTTATTTCCAGTTAAATAGGGTTGCAATGCCGCATTGCTGTTTTGACCAAGCGTTGTATAATCTGTTGCCTGGCCGTACCATTGACCAGTTAAAAAACGACCTCGAAGGTCAAATGAAAGCGCATGGCCGTAATCATAATTAAAAGATCTTCCAAGGGTAAGCCCCCAACCATTATAAGAATCAGATTTGACATCAGTGCTGTGCCAAGTAGCACCCATATTTGCGCCCCAAAACCATTTGGAGCTTTGATAGTTGATTTTTTGAGCTTGCAAAGCAGTAGTAAAAACGATGCAAAGTAAAAGCGTGTAAATTGTTCTCATAAGCTTAATTTTCGGTCGAGTAGGCGAATATGATGCCAAAAATATTTGAATTTATCTGATTAAGAAATATTTAACAAATCCTCATTTAAAATAAGTGTACTTCGTGAAGCGTAAAATTCTGAGGTCATTGCTCAGTGAATGCTTACGAATTATAGCCCCTAAATAGCCAGTTTTATAGTCGTAAACTATTTGAATTTCATCAGGAGCTTGACCTTTTTTTTGCTGTTTTACTTCAATCAAATTTCCCCACTGATCATAGCGATAAAACCAGCTTTCTTGCGCTTCGTTGTCAGATGAAATATAAACCGATTTTTCAATGAGTTCGCCCTTTTGTCCGTATTTAAAAACTTCCTTTTCGGTTTGCTGGCTCATGCGAAAATAATTTTCCTTTTCTATGAGATAGCCGTCCTGGTTATACAAATGCGACACATCCATAAATGGCAGCTTATATTGATTGTATTGGGTGTAATCTGCAGCTTGGTTGGAGCCATAGGAACGACTTTCATTTCTCATGAAAACCAGTGAACGACTACTCGAAATAGGTTCTTTGAATTGGTCTCGGTAGTAGGAGATTTGAGATAAGCGATTTAAAGAGTCATAGAGATAGTGCTCTGAGATAGCGCCGCCATAGGCTGGATAACGATGCACGGCAAGCAAACCATTGGCATGATATCCAAATTGATGCAAGGTGCTGTCTTTGCGTTTTCCGTTTTGAAGTACCTCTAAGTGTTCTATTAATTGGCCCTGCTCATTGAAGCGATATCTAGACCAGTCTAGACTTTCTTTAAAAGACGAATTAGGCGCTTTGTAGGTGTAAAATCCTTCAATGCTCTGAATTTTTAGTTGTGCTACTGTGGTTTCATTGAAAAAAGGAACAGTTGTAAATGCCTGTCCTTTTTGATTTTCAATCAATTGTGCTTGGACAGTAAAAGCAAAACAAAAGACAAAAATGCGCCACATAAATTATTGGAGGCGTAGCGCACTCAGCACGCTTTTCCAACTTGCTTTTTGGGCTAAAATTTGCTCGAGTTCAGAAAGCGAAACGCGTTGTTGCTCCATGGTATCGCGATCGCGAATGGTCACGGTGTTGTCTTCAAGCGTTTGGTGATCCACGGTTATAGAATAAGGCGTTCCGATAGCGTCCTGACGACGGTAACGCTTCCCGATAGAATCTTTCTCGTCGTATTGCAAGCTATATTCTAATTGAAGGTCGGCCATGATTTCACGCGCCTTTTCTGGCAAACCGTCTTTTTTAATAAGCGGCAAAATGGCTGCTTTGTAAGGGGCTAGAACAGCAGGTATTTTTAATACTACGCGCTCAGAGCCATCTGGTAGTTGCTCTTCTTGATAAGCGGCACTTAAGACAGCTAAGAACATTCGGTCTAGACCAACTGAAGTTTCAATGACGTAAGGCACATAGCTCTGGTTGAGTTCAGGATCGAAGAATTGTAATTTTTTACCGGAGTATTGTTCGTGTTGTTTGAGGTCGAAATCTGTGCGCGAGTGAATTCCCTCTAGTTCTTTGAAGCCCATCGGGAATTTGTATTCGATGTCACAGGCAGCATTGGCATAATGGGCCAATTTAAGGTGGTCATGAAAACGATACAAATCAGTGCTGAGGCCAAGATTTGTGCCAATTTAATCGCGTAGTTTTCCAGTATTCGTACCATTTCATTTCTTCGCCTGGGCGAACAAAGAACTGCATCTCCATTTGCTCAAATTCGCGCATGCGGAAAATAAACTGACGTGCAACAATCTCATTGCGGAAAGCTTTTCCAATTTGGGCAATCCCAAACGGAATTTTCATGCGTCCTGATTTTTGAACATTGAGAAAATTGACAAAAATACCTTGAGCCGTTTCCGGGCGAAGGTAAATTGTACTTGCGTCTCCGGCGACTGAACCAAGTTCTGTAGAGAACATCAGGTTGAATTGGCGCACTTCTGTCCAGTTTCTTGAACCGGTTTCTGGATCGGCAATTTCCAATTCTTCGATAAGGTTTTTTATATCTTCCAAATCTCCGTTACCTAAGGAACGTCCCATTCTTTCTAGAATTTCTCTTTCTTTCGAAAGATATTCCACGACTCTGGAGTTGGTGGTAACAAATTCTTGTTCGTTGAATGCATCTCCAAAACGAATTTTTGCTTTTTCGATTTCCTTTTTCGCTTTCAGATTTAGCTTTTCGGCATACTCTTCAATCAAAACATCGGCTCTGTATCTTCGTTTA
>JAURHO010000218.1 GCA_030833265.1 Crocinitomicaceae bacterium
TTTCTGCCCAAGTACGAACTTGTTCTTCTAGGCGTTTCCATATGCCGCGATTAAACCCAGGCATCTGCGGGCTCATGTTTGAATAGTAAAACGACTCTTGCATCACGGTTTCAGACCAACTCATGTCAGCAGCCGGGGCCAAATGCCCCCGATCAAAGCCACTTTTTGCATAATCAGCGTTCGTAGCAGTCCCCGTGCTAACGATAGGATCTTCCATAAAACGATCCGATCGCTCTACGCCAGAACCCAAATGCGCTTTTGTGAGTAAATAAGCCACCCAATTCGCTTGCTCGTGTATTTCATTATATGAGAAAGAATAAGCTGTGTGAGACTGTATTATTTCACCAGGATGCAAAGATGGACAGGCCAAGCAATGTGGATCTGAAACACTTAAATTTTTAAACGCTAAAAAGAGCATAAAAAAAACCGGGATAATCCAAAGGATTCCCGGTTTTTGAAGCTTATTGAAGCTGCTTTTACGCATCAATTTTGGCATATTTTGCATTCTTCTCGATGAATTCTCGGCGAGGCGGAACGTCGTCACCCATGAGCATAGAGAAAATTTGATCACATTCTGCTGCGTTTTCAATGGTTACCTGACGCAAAGTACGGCTCTCTGGGTTCATGGTTGTTTCCCAAAGTTGCTCTGCGTTCATCTCACCAAGACCTTTATAACGCTGCACATTAACAGAAGATTCACTACCGCCACCTTTCAATTCTTGAATTAAGCGATCACGCATGTCTTCATTCCAAGCGTAAACAGATTTAGTACCTTTCTTCACTTGATAAAGTGGTGGCGTTGCGATATAGATGTATCCTTTTTCGATGAGCTCTTTCATGTAGCGGAAGAAGAAGGTCAAGATCAGGGTTTCAATATGCGAACCATCGACGTCGGCATCACACATGATGATGATCTTGTGGTAACGCAATTTTTCGAGGTTCAAGGCTTTGGAATCTTCTTCGGTTCCGATGCGTACACCCAAGGCCGTGTAAATATTCTTAATTTCTTCGTTCTCGAATATTTTGTGTTGCATGGCCTTCTCTACGTTAAGAATTTTACCACGCAAAGGCATAATGGCTTGGAAATGGCGATCACGACCTTGTTTAGCCGTACCACCCGCAGAGTCTCCCTCGACGAAGTAAACTTCACAAGCAGCTGGGTCTTTTTCAGAGCAATCTGCTAATTTTCCTGGTAGGCCTGAACCCGTAAGCACGTTTTTGCGCTGAACCATTTCACGTGCTTTGCGAGCAGCGTGTCTGGCACGAGCAGCAAGGATCACTTTCTCAACGATGATTTTGGCTTCAGCTGGATGCTCTTCTAGGTAAGCAGAAAGCATTTCAGAAACGGCCTGGCTTACAGGAGCAGTAACTTCTCTGTTTCCGAGTTTCGTTTTGGTTTGTCCTTCAAATTGTGGCTCTTGTACTTTTACTGAAACTACAGCTGTAAGACCTTCACGGAAGTCATCGCCGTCAATTTCAATTTTTTCTTTGGCCAACATACCTGAGTCTGTGGCGTATTTTTTAAGCGTGTTGGTCAAACCTCTTCTGAAACCAGAAAGGTGCGTTCCACCCTCGTGTGTATTGATGTTGTTGACGTAGGCCTGGATATTTTCTGTGTAAGAAGTATTGTAGGTCATGGCAACTTCTACTGGAATGCCTTCGCGTTCGCCTTCAAAGTAAATAACGTCTGAAATAAGTGCTTCGCGATTGCGATCAAGGTAAGCTGCAAATTCTTTAAGACCACCTTCAGAATGATAAGTTGTTGAAACTGGCTCACCGTTGTCGTCGAGTTGACGCTTGTCTGTGAGGGTAATAGTGATGCCTTTGTTCAAGAAAGCCAATTCGCGCATGCGCGCTGCAAGCGTATCAAAGTTGTATTCTGTAGATTCAAAGATGGTGTGGTCAGGCTTGAAAGTCTGGATAGTACCCGTTTTGTCTGAGGTGCCGATTTCACGAACGGCATATAAAGGTTTTCCAATAGAATATTCTTGCTCGAATATTTTGCCTTCGCGATGCACCACTGTGTGCATGTGAATTGACAATGCGTTCACACAAGATACACCCACACCATGCAAACCACCAGAAACTTTGTAAGTGTCTTTGTCGAATTTACCACCTGCGTGAAGAACGGTCATGACGACCTCTAGTGCAGACTTCTTTTCTTTGGTGTGCATGGCCGTCGGAATACCACGACCGTTGTCTGTGACAGTAATAGAGTTGTCTTCGTTGATAAAGACATTGATGGTATTACAGTAACCTGCTAAGGCTTCATCGATGGAGTTATCTACAACCTCGTATACTAAGTGGTGTAAACCTTTGATGCCGACATCTCCGATGTACATCGCAGGACGCTTGCGCACTGCTTCTAAGCCTTCTAATACTTGAATATTATCCGCCGAATAATTATCTCTTCTTTCGTCTTCAGCCATTTTGCTTTAGTTTGATTTATTTCTTTAAACTCGTGTTAACAAAAATAAAAAAAAGCCCCTCGAAACAGGGGCTTTAACAAGGCCTAAAAGGCTGAACTTATCAACAATATTTCAACGATTGCCACTACTTTTCAATCCATGCAACAATACTTTGGTCATTGGGTAAAATGCGAGGCGAAACAACGCGAACTAAATGTCCTTTTTCATCAATAAGATACTTCTGAAAATTCCATTCTACCTTGCTATCTTCCAAGCCATTTTTAGCTTTTTCCGTTAAAAAATGATACACCGGATGCATGTCTTTGCCTTTGACGGAAATTTTAGACATCATTGGAAAACTCACCCCATAATTCAATTGGCAAAACTGTGCAATTTCTTTGTCTGAGCCTGGCTCTT
>JAURHO010000023.1 GCA_030833265.1 Crocinitomicaceae bacterium
GTGCTTCCGTGCGTTTTTTCTTGTACAAGAAAAGGGCAATGCCGGCCGTTAAGAAGGCCATATTGAGCAACACAAAAGGTTGGATTTGATGCAGCTGCCATTGTGCGGCAAATGCGAGCATTTTCAGGGCAATAAATGCCCCGCCAAAACCAAGTGCGTATGTCCAGGCGTTTTTCATTAGCTATTCATTGAAACCAAAAATTCTTCGTTGGAAAGTGTGTTTTCCATATGTGATTTCATGAATTCCATTGCTTCTACCGGGTTCATGTCTGCAATGAATTTTCTGAGTAACCAAACGCGTTGTAATACATCTTTGCCCACTAATAAATCTTCGCGGCGCGTACCCGATGCTGTAATGTCAATAGCAGGGTAGATGCGGCGGTTAGAAATTTTGCGGTCAAGTTGAAGTTCCATGTTACCCGTTCCTTTGAACTCTTCAAAGATGACTTCATCCATTTTAGAGCCAGTTTCAGTAAGGGCAGTAGCCAAAATAGAAAGTGAACCACCGTTTTCAATTTTACGCGCAGATCCAAAGAATCTTTTTGGTTTGTGCAAGGCGTTGGCATCGACACCACCAGAAAGGACTTTCCCAGATGCAGGAGAAACAGTGTTGTATGCGCGCGCTAGACGGGTGATGGAATCGAGTAAGATACAAACGTCGTGTCCGCATTCTACCATGCGCTTCGCTTTTTCAAGGACCATATTAGCCACCTTTACATGGCGCTCTGCTGGTTCGTCAAAGGTCGAGGCAATGACTTCTGCTTTTACGGAGCGAGCCATGTCGGTTACCTCTTCAGGACGTTCGTCAATGAGTAAGACAATTAAGTAAGTTTCTGGATGATTGGCCGCAATGGCGTTTGCGACATCCTTCAAGAGCATGGTCTTACCTGTTTTTGGCTGCGCGACAATCATACCGCGCTGTCCTTTACCAATTGGCGCGAAAAGGTCCATGACACGCGTAGAAAGTGATTCTTGGGCGTGGCCAGTCAGTTTGAATTTTTCTGAAGGGAAAAGCGGCGTTAAATATTGGAAAGGAACGCGATCTCGGATATAAGATGGATCGCGGCCATTTATAGATTCTACTTTCACCAACGGGAAGAATTTTTCTCCTTCACGCGGTGGACGAATGGTTCCTTTGACGGTATCACCGGTTTTTAAACCAAATAACTTGATTTGGTTCTGAGAAACGTAAATATCGTCAGGGGAAGGTAAATAATTGTAATCGGACGAACGCAAAAAGCCATAGCCATCTTGAATCACTTCAAGAACGCCCTCAGCTGTTACAATGCCAACGAGATCATATAAATCTTCTTTCATGGCTTCAATGGCTGCATTTTCAGCCGTGACGTCTGAATTTTGCTGCTCTTTTTGAGCATGCTCATTGCGTTGATTGAAACGCGGATTATTTTGGTTTCCTTGCTTGTTCGGGTTATTTTGTTGATTGGGGTTACCCTGATTATTCTGGTTGCCTTGGTTACCAGTTTGGTTTTGGTTGTTTTGTCTTGGTTGTTTCTCGCGTCTTGGCTGAGCTTGTTGTTCCGAGGCTGGAGCAGTTGCTTCGTTTTCGGTAGGTGTTGAAGAAACTGAATCAGGGCTCTTCATTGCTGAAGTTTCCTCGGTTGCAATTGGTTTTCTTGCTCTTTTGGTGCGTGTATTTGGATTCGAAGCGTCAGCTGACTCATTGGAAATCTCCGCTTTTATAGCTTTTGGAGTTTCTTCAGCGGCACTAGCCTGCGAAGCAGCTTTGGGCTCACCCATAATTGCTGCAATCAGTTCGTTTTTTTTGAGTGCACCGGCGTCAAGGCCTAGACTTTGTGCAATGACACGGAGGTCTGAGATTTTTTTACTCTCTAATGTTTTAAGATCCATCAATGGTAAGTTAAATGCTGAATTTGGAGCAGTCCCTGAAATGGGCAATTGGAAATTCGATGCAAGTTTAAGCAAAAAACACAGAAAAACGCTATTGAAAGCAATAATTCTATGTTTTTCGTTTTTGTTTTTTTGCTGCCGGGAACAAGATGTTGTTTAAGATGAGGCGGTAGCCCGGAGAATTGGGGTGTAAATTGAGGTCGGTTGGGGGGTCGCCCACTAAATGTTGGTAGTCTTCGGGGTCGTGCCCGCCATAAAAAGTCCAGGTGCCCTGACCATATTCTCCGTGGACATAACGAGCGGTATTTGCCGCTTTGTTTTCGCCAAGAATCAGCACGTTTGGCTTGATGAATTCTCTGTGAAAATCGGTGGTTTGGCCCATGAAGCCATTGATCACATCAACATGACATTGGGTCAGCATGGTCGGGACGACATCCCATTTTGCGGAAAAATCAAAGAGTGTAAATTGGTCGTTTTTCTCGGTGATCAGGCGTTGATTTCTGAGTTCGGTGCCGTCAATGTCTGAATATTCATAGACCATTGGGTCTTTGATGAGGTGGAAGTTTTGAAACGCAAAAGTGCTATTGAAATCTAGTTTCTCTTGTGCTTTTGGATCGGAGGGTGTGCCATCAAAAACGGCTTCTTGGATGTCTACATGTTCAGCTGCCAAGGCAATATCAAAAGAATCGGTACCGGAACACATCGTGAATAAAAAGCCACCACCAATGACAAAATTCCGAATATTGACAGCCACGGCTCTTTTGAGCGCAGCAGTATTGGCATAACCGAGTTTAGCTGCAGACGCTTCGGTGCGGGCAACTTCTTGTTGGTACCAGCTTTGCATGCGCGCCGAGCCATAGAATTTTCCGTATTGCCCCGTGAAGTCTTCGTGATGCAAGTGCAACCAATCGTATTTGGGTAAAATACCATTGACAATTGCGGAGTCATAGATTTTATCGTATTTGATTTCAGCGTATTCGAGTACGAGTGTAACGGCGTCGTCCCAGGGTAATTTGTTGGGGGGGGTATAGACCGCAATTTTGGGCGCTTTCTCGAGCTGCACTACTTCCATATTGACCTCGGGGTCATTGATTTGCGCTTTGATTTGATTGACCTGACCATCAGCTAAAACCTGATAACTTACATTGCGCAGCAAAAGTTCTTCTTCAATACTTTGCAAGTGAGGAAGCAAAAAAGAACCGCCGCGGTAATTGAGCAGCCATTCAATAGTTACTTGGTTTTCGAGTGTCCAGTAGGCGATACCGTAGGCTTTCAGGTGATTCTTTTGGGAGTCATCCATTGGAATCAGAATCTGACTAGCCAGCAGTTGCTGTGAGAAAAAAATGAAAAATAAAATGAGTTTTACCTTAGAAAGGATCTTCATCGCTGTCTTCTTTTCTAAAAATATCCTCCTCTGTTTCATCCATCTTGCTTTTCATGGTATAGGTCGCAAACTCTTGGTTGAACTGATTGAGGCTGTTAGCATTTGGATTCGGGAGGTCTAGGCCTTCTACTTCGTCTAGGTTTTCAAAGCGTGCAAATTCAGGTACAAAGCGCAATCTTACATTTTTGAGTGCACCGTTTCTGTGTTTTGCAATGATGATTTCACCAGTGCCTAATGTCGAGTTGCCATCAGGATCTTGGGTGATGTCGTAGTATTCTGGTCTATAGATAAACGAAACGATATCGGCATCTTGCTCGATGGCTCCTGATTCGCGAAGGTCGGAGAGCATTGGTCTTTTGTCGCCACCGCGTGTTTCTACTGAACGGCTCAACTGACTTAAGGCAATGATCGGAACATTGAGTTCTTTGGCAATTTCCTTGATGGATCTGGAAATCGTTGAAATTTCTTGCTCGCGGTTTCCGCCGTTTTTGGAATCTTTGGCACTCATGAGCTGCAAGTAATCAATGATGACAAGATCAATGTTGTATTGTGCTTTCAAGCGGCGACACTTGGCGCGGAAGTCAAATATGTTGATCCCTGGGGTGTCGTCAATATAAATAGGGGCCTCGGCTAGTTTGCCAATGCGGGTGTGTAGTTGTTGAAATTCGTGTTCTTTGAGGTCACCCTTACGGAGTTTTTCGGCAGGCAATCTTGATTCACTGGCAATGAGACGCTTGACCAATTGTACAGAGGACATCTCAAGGGAAAAGATAGCGACACCTTTTCCGTAGTCAACGGCGGTGTTTCGAGCCATAGACAAAACGAATGCTGTTTTACCCATACCAGGACGCGCCGCCAAAACGATCATGTCAGAGCGCTGCCAACCGGCGGTTACTTTGTCGAGGTCATGGAAACCAGTCGGGATACCTGAGACGCCATCGGCATTTTTAGAGGCCAATTCAATTTCGTGAATGGCTTCTTGTACAATATAGGACATCGTGCCTACTTGCTTGGACATATTGTTTTCAGCAATGCTGAATAAATCTGATTCGGCATCGTTGAGCAAATCAAAGACATCGCGCGTTTCGTCATAGGCATCGCGGATGATTTTTGAACTGACATTGATGAGCTCTCGTTTGATGAATTTTTCTGCCAAGATGCGCGCGTGGTGCTGAACGTGAGCGGCACTTGCAACACGGTTTGTGAGCGAGGCCACATAAGGTGTGCCACCTGCTAACTCGAGTTCTCCACTTTTTTGGAGTTGCGAGGTAACGGTGACGAGGTCAATAGGGTTGGTGGCAGCAAAAAGCGCACGGATGGCTTTGAAAATATGCTGATGACGCACGTCGTAGAACGTTTTTTCGGAGAGAATATCAATGGTGTCATTAATCGCGCGGCTTTCAAGCATCATGGCGCCAAGCACAACTTGCTCTATGTCAGTAGCCTGAGGCGGTATTCTGCCTATTTCAGACAGGGATTGCGCAGCATTTTTGACACGTGTAATTGGCTTTCGATTGCTATCCGGATTCTCCATGAAACAAATATAGGGAAAGGCTGCTGTTTATTATAATTTGCCAATTAGGAGTTATAAAAAAGTTGTAAAGGCGAGTTTTGAACAATTGTTGATATCAACGAAGTTCTTTCTTGGCAGCTGCGGTGCCAATGGTTCTGGTGATGACGTCTAATTCTAGTTTGGGAGAACGTGCAGGTGAATAAGCCCTACCATAGAAAATGATTTGCAAATGCAGTTTGTTCCACAGTTCTTTGGCAAAAAGCGCTTTGGCATCTTTTTCGGTTTGCACCACATTTTTTCCGGAAGTCAGGCCCCAACGGGTCATTAGGCGATGGATATGCGTGTCTACCGGAAATGCCGGAAAGCCAAAAGCTTGCGACATCACTACAGATGCTGTTTTGTGTCCGACACCTGGCAAAGCTTCAAGTGCTTCATAGCTTGCGGGAACATCGCCATTGTATTGGTTTACTAGAATTTTAGAGAGTTCAGAAATAGCAGCAGCTTTTTTTGGAGAAAGCCCACAAGGCCTAATGATGCTTTGAATTTGTTCAACCGGAACCTGACTCATGTCAAAAGGGTTGTCTGCCAAAGCAAAAAGTTTCGGTGTGATTTGATTCACGCGCTCGTCGGTGCATTGTGCAGAAAGCAAAACAGCCACTAGGAGTGTATAGGCATCTTTGTGCTCGAGTGGGATAGGTGTGGTCGGGAAAAGCGCCTCAAGGGTTTCCACCACAAATTGGGCTTTTTCTTTTTTTGTTTTCATAAGCATCCAAAACTTAGGAAGTGAAGCCAACGTGTTTCGGTCAGCAAAAAGTAAATCATAAACGGCCCAACTAGAAACCTAGAAAAATAGGAACCGGCTACAAAAATAATATCGGCACTTGCAAAGCGCCAACTGATCCAAGGGAATAGAAATACAAGGCTCACCCAAATTTGTGCCCAGTAAAAGGTAAAATGAACAGGTGTGCGTCTGATCCAGTGTTTTTCTTGAAATTCTATGCTTTTTACCTGTCTGAGCCAAGGTGTTTCAATGGCTTTGATGTGTTTAGACTTGCTGAGCTGCTGACTAAAATAATCCGCGACCCAATAATGTCTTTGGTCAGTACTAAAGAAAAGTTGTACGGAATGCCCTTCCATGCTCTGGTAGCTTTTCGTTCCGAAACTAGCAGGGTAGATTTCGCGTTGCTTTTCTGGCAGGAAAAAATCTATCCAAACCGTAAAAAACAAACACAACCCTAACATGGCGGCAAATTGGTGCCATCTTCCTTTCCAAGAGGTTTTTAAATCTTGAAGGTAAGCAGTTTTGTAGGCCTCTTCGGCTGCTTTTCGCTGTGCGTGCTTTTCGCGTGCATGTTTGCGATACTGCTCGTAGGCTGCTTTTTGTTCGGCATCTTGAGACGCACGTTGGGTTTCATTTTGCCAAACTTTTGTCGCGTCAGGAGTTTCGTTGCCGCCATTGAGCAGTAATTCATAAGCCGTTTGAACAGCAATAAATTTTTCTTGGGCTCCTGCCGAATGGTTTTTATCTGGATGGTATTTTTTGACCAAGCCACGATAGGCCCGTCTGATTTCTAGCGGGCTAGCACCGGGTTTCAATCCGAATATCTTATAGGCTTCTCCAGCTTGCATCGGTAAGGTTAGCAAGTGTTTCTTGCCGCTTAATTTTTAAAGTTTGCGTTCGTTGAAACTCCGGAACAAAAGCTATTTTTTTAGGAATGGCTGCTGCATGCAGGGCAAGTGCAGTCCAGTCAAGTTCTAACTCAATTGCTACACCCTCCATGACAAGACCCACTACCGAACCCCATTTTTCATCGGGTACACCTGTGATAAAGAAAGGTCGAGTAAGCACAGTGCTCAATTTTTCTTCGAGTTGCTCCGGAATAATTTTGAGGCCGCCGGTAATAATAGCGAAGTCTGAACGTCCGAGCCATTCAAAACGCTGTGCATCAATTAAATTCACCAAGTCATTGGTGTGTATCGGTGCGTCAAGTAGTGCAGGGTAATGAATTGTTAGACACTGATCGTGTTGCTCAAAATGTACGCCTTCGATGGCTTGGAATGGCGCTGAAACCTGGTTTCCAACATGGCGTAAAGCCACATGAGACAAGGTTTCCGTCATTCCATAGCTTTGAATCAAGGCAATTTGCTGTGCACGACAGCGCTCTATCAAACTGGCTTCAAGTGGCGCCCCTCCAATTAAAATTTTTTCGATGCGGGAGAGTTTCAAGGCCTCATGTTCCAAGCTCTGTTGCAATTGGGTGGGCACCATCGAAATGAAATTGATCGAAGGATCGAAGTTCTGAAGTGGTCTCGAGCTAGGCAGGTCAATGTAAAGCTCAAAATTGGCAAGAAGTGCGCGCGCTAATTGCAGCAGCCCACCTACACTTGTAAGCGGTAAGCAAACCAAGGCTTTTGTATGCTGATCGAGTTGCAGTGCTTTGATACTTGCTGTGGCCGATGTGATGAGTTGAGCTTTTGTAAACTGAATTTTCTTGGGGGCTCCGGTTGAGCCAGAACTTTGAAAATCAAATGAAAGATCTTGCTGCCAGGCATGCAAAAAAGTCTGCACTTGCGTTTGCAATTCAGGAGCTTCAGAAAGTAAATGCCAATTTGAAGGTATCAATATTCAATATCGAGGTTAAAGCGATTTTTGAGCGTGTGCAAGTTCGGGTTTTTGCGGGCCAAAGCGGCAAATTTGTCTTTGCCTGTCAGAAATTTCACTTCTTCGTTTCCATTTTCGGCAATGACGATTTGGATATCGAGGTAATAATTAGAGAGCTGCTTGCGCATGAAATCTTTGAAGGCTAATAGATGCGCTTGGATGTAGTTTTGCTGCACTAAGTTATCCACGACAAGTTCTAGGGTTTCGTCGTTTTTGAGGATGGGATCTCTTTTGATTAAGGCGTTGTAAAACGTCTCCATGCCATTCTCTTTGAGCTGAAAAGCGTATTGTTTCCAGTACATTTTGACGTGATCTAGGTGAAAGCCTTCACGGGGTAGGTCTTCTTGCTTGATTTGTTGGTTGCCTTCTTTTTCTTTTTCAAGCACCTCTCGGATAGAAATAATATTGCTTTTTACCTGACCTTGAGGTTTTGTGAAGGTAGGAGGAGGCGTTGGGTTGGCTTGCAGTTGGCTTGTGGCTTGTGTGCTTGTTGAAGATGCTTGTGATGCAGGCGAACCAGGTGCCGCATTTTCTTTGTTGACTGCTGCCTTGTTGCTTTTTCTTAAGGTTTGTGTAGGAAAAGGAAGGATGTCAATGTGCTCCGTTAGTCCTTTTTTTTTTCTTGCTCTTGCTTTAAGGAGCAGAGTTGCATCAGGGCTACTTCAATGAGTAGGCGCTGATTCTTGGAGGCTTTGTACGAGACGTCTGTTTTGGACAGCACTTGTAAGCTTCTGAGTAAGCGTTGGCTTTCAATTTCGTTGGCTTGGCTGATGTAGCGCTGCTTGATGGTATCGGGTGCTTCTAGTAAAGTAGCAGTTTTAGGGTCTTTGCAAACCAACAGATTGCGCACATGTTCGGACAACCCAACCACAAAGTGGTGCCCATCAAAACCTTTCTCATAGATGTCGTTGAGAATGAGTAGTGCAGCAGAAATGTCTTCTTTTTCTGCGGCATCTGTGATTTTGAAGTAGTATTCGTAGTCGAGGATGTGCAGGTTGTCGAGCACATTTTGGTAGGTCAGGGTAGAACCCGCAAAGGTGACTAACTGATCAAAAATTGAAAGGGCGTCGCGCAAAGCACCATCAGCTTTTAGGGCAATTTGATGCAATGCTTCTGGATCTGCTGAAACGCCTTCTTTGGTGGCAATTTGGGTCAGGTGATCCGCGATGTCTTTGACACGGATTCTTTGGAAGTCAAAAATTTGACAACGCGAAAGAATGGTCGGGATAATTTTGTGCTTCTCGGTGGTGGCCAAAATAAAGATGGCATGCTTTGGCGGCTCTTCTAGTGTTTTTAGAAAAGCATTAAAAGCTGAAGCTGAGAGCATGTGGACCTCATCGATGATGTACACTTTGTGCGTGCCTAATTGTGGGGCAATGCGCACTTGGTCAATGAGGTTTCTGATGTCGTCGACGGAGTTGTTGGAAGCGGCGTCGAGTTCATAGATATTGAGCGAAGTGCCCGTATGAAAAGACTGACAAGAATCACAGGTGTCGCAAGCTTCTGTTTCTGAAGTAGGATTGAAACAATTGATGGTTTTGGCTAAGATGCGGGCGGTAGTGGTTTTTCCGACCCCTCTAGAACCACAAAACAAAAAAGCTTGGGCGAGGTGCTGATTTTTGATGGCATTTTTGAGTGTGTTGGTAATAGCAAATTGCCCAACAACGGTGTCGAAGGTCTGGGGACGATATTTGCGCGCTGAAACAACGAAATCACTCATGACTCAAAGTTACTTTTAATTTTTCAAAATGGTTTCACTCAAGGTTCCTATTTTTAACACATAGGTGCCTTTTGCCAACTTTTCAAGCGTAATGTTGCGGTCTTCGGAAATATAACCGCTCAAAATCAATCGTCCTTGTTGGTCAATTAATGTATAAGCACGACCAATGAATGCTTTGTTTAAGGTGATGTGCGAACTGCTCGGATTTGGAAAAACCTGGCCTTCATCGGCGATAAGACTTACCGAATTCGTGCTGTCATTTTGATCATAAACATTCAAATAGATTTTTAAGGACCCAGAACGCACGTCGCCCCAAATGGTGTAGAGTTTGTTTTGGTGAAACTGCACGTTCAAAAAGTCATTGCCATTTTCAAGTAAAATGGAGTCATGTGCAATTAGTGGGCTAATAAATATTTCATCGGACCAAGCACCTTGAGACCTAATTCGGCAAGCAATTTCTGTAGGTGAACTATAGGTGTTCGGGGTGCCGTTGCGGCGATCGCGCCAACAAACAGCGAGCTCACCATCGGTATCGTATGCTGACCACGCTAAGTCTTGCAGCACGCCATTGGCTTGTGCATCGTTATTAACACGCATCGGTGCTGACCATTGGCCGTTTATTTTTTCAATCAGGGCAATATCAGGGTCACCAAAAACTTCTGTCATAAACGTATAGGCCGCTTCATTTGAATTCGTTGGGTTAATACTCAAATGTGGTCCTGATTTAATGCTGTCATTGCTGGTGCCAAAACCAAGCCCTTGAAAGGCAATATTGTAATCATAGAACAATGCACCATTGGCTTTTGACACTTCGACGAGACGTGGTAAAATACTCTGACTTGGCTCATAACTTGGATAGATGGCCATGAAATAACCATTATTAGCAATAGCGGAGGAGGGCATTGGTTGTGGAATTGCTGATCCAGCAAGGAAAGGAGCTTCGTCCAAAAACTGCAATGTAAAGGTAGCGCCTTGATCAGTTGATGTAGCAATATAAGGGTGAAATGGTGCTTGAACAAGTGTTGGTTGTTTTGCATTCATACTTGTAATGACAATACTACCTGTAAGTGGGTCAACCGCGATCCAAGGGCGATCTATACAAAGCTGATTAGGGCAAGAACTGATGTCTCGGGCAACTACAGCCGGCCCCCAAGAAATTCCGCCGTTCGTAGACTTTCTACAAATGACAGCGCCGTTGCTGAAATTTAGGTTGTCGTAGTCGATGTATGCCATATAGAGGTTTCCCTGCGTGTCATAGGCCATGGAAACGTCGGCGCTGCTGTTGCCGCTTTGCTGATGGGCTTGCCATATTGGCGTAGACCACGTTAAGCCGCCATCTTCCGAAACAGCACTCTTGATTACTATTTTTTGATTGAACTGAAAGCCCATCCAAGCGGCCACCAAATGTTGTGAATTCTGTGGGCTCAGCACGAGGTATGGTTCTCCTTCAAAAATTTGCCCACTCGAAACAAGTGTGTTTTGCCCGAAGGAAAAAGTACTTGTGACTGAAAGTACAATGAATGTGAAAAGTAGTTTTTTCATAGCCTAAAAATACAAAAGAGCCACCGAAGTAGCTCTTTTGAATAAAAATTGAGTTGTAAAATTATTTAGAAATCTTTTGGTAAAACTTCTTTTGGGTTCACAACAATACTTTTGACCAGGCCATTTAGGGTCATTTTGCCCACGTTCATATTGAATTGGTGTGCAAAAAGGTAACCGTCGACCATTTTGTAGTCCGAATAAGTCAAGGTGGTTTCAACGGTTTCTTCACCGACTTTTCTGATGTTGACACTTCTGTATTTCAAATAGGTAGCAGCGTCGTAGTAATCATAACTTTCTGCCTGACCGTCGTTGCTATAAAGTACATAGCAAGGAACGTTGTCGATCGTTTCAATGCCTTTGATTTCGTACTGCATGCCGCTCGTTTGGAAATTCAATTCAGGGATGAAACCTGCTGCTTTGTTTTTTGCAGCTAATTCTTCCGCTTTTAAATCTTCACGACCACCTTGCATACTAAAGGTATAACCTGATTTCCCATCGAAATAAGATTTTTGCAACACCATGCCCGGCATTTCCATTTTGCTGGCCTCATTACCTGGTGCCCAGAAATAATCTGTAGAGGTAAGGGTAAATGGCATTTGACCTGAACTCAGTTCGGATACACGGATGTAGCTTTTCAAAGCTTTTACTTTTTTACTTAGTTCTTTTGGGCTCTTTGCACCTGTAATTGCAAGTGCATAACGGTTGATCAACGTATTGGCATCGATATCGGCAGCTTTTGTTTCTTTGATTTCGTTTCCGAAAGCATCTAGCTTTTCAATACGACCATCGGCATCAAAAACTAAAAGTTTAGGCAAGATTTCTTCATTGCCCACAACAATAATATGGCAGTTATTGGCTGTAAAATATTGTTGTGCCATTCGCAAGATATCTTCCTTATTGACAGCGGCTAAGCGTTGCAAATAGTTTTGATAGTAATCTGGCGCCAAGTTGTATTTGATGGTGTTGAGTGCAAAACGGGCAATGGTTTGTGGGCCTTCCAAAGAGCGTGCAAAACCACCAGCCATGTTGTTTTTGGTCAGGGCTAATTCTTCATCGCTTACGGGCTCTGAAATGATGCGACCAAATTCTTTTAAAATTTCAGTAATGGCAGAGTCAGTGACTGCATTTTTAAAATTTCCACCAGCAGACATCCAAGAACCATTTTCAGTGATATTTAAGGAGGAATAACAACCGTAAGTAAAGGCCTTGTCTTCACGCAAGTTTTGCATCAGGCGCGTTCCGAAACCACCGCCCCCAAGAATGCCATTGAGCACCGTAAGTGGCAATTGATTTTGGTTGCCTGTACGGATATCTATAGGGAATGTCACGTAAACTACAGACTGCACAGCCCCTGGTTTTTTCACAAAAATGACGCGGTTACCGCGGTCAAACTGTCCTTTCCCTAATTCAGCTTGGTAAGCCGGAGCACCTTGCCATGCAGCAAAATAACGATTCACTAACGCTTCAGTTTGCGCGCGATTGATGTCGCCAACAACCACTAAATAAGAACCGGCGGGTGAAAAGTTAGCTTTGTAGTTGGCAATGATATCTTCTCGGGTGATATTCTTAAGACTTTCTTCGGTCATGACCTCTCCAATTGGATGGCCTGGGAAATTGACTTTTTTGGTTGCGTTGCGTGCCATTTGCCCTGCATCTGCTTTGGTAGATTGCAAGCCAGATAAATTTTGTTTACGCAAACGCTCTACTTCACTTTCTGGAAAGCTCGCATTGAACATGATGTCGGTCATGAGCTCGAGGCCTTTGTCGAGGTGCTTGGTGAGGCAGCTGAGGTACATGCCGTCTCCGCCTGCATTGATGCTGGCACCGATGAAGTCGATTTCGCGGTCGAGTTGGTCTTTACTGCGCGACTGCGTGCCGCTCATTAAAAGTTCACCGGTAAAATCATTTAAGCCGGCTTTTTCGCCAAATAAACGCGGGTCAGAGCCTGAAGAAAACTCAATAGAAACCTTTGGAATTTTGTGGTTTTCTGATAAAATAACAGTGATGCCATTGGCGGTTGTGAAAACCTGTGAGGCAGGAATGTTAATTTTTGGAGCTGCAGCAGCGTCAGGGCGCTTTGAGCGATCAATTTGTGCCTGAGCAAGCGAAAAGCTCACCAAAGCTAATGTGAGTATGATGGTTTTCATTGGGCTTATTTTTCTTTAGGTAAATAGTAAAGGACGACACGTGCGTCTTGCTTGAGGTAAGTTTGTGCCACACGTAAAATGTCTTCGCGGGTAACTTTCAAGTAGTTATCGAGCAAAGTATTGACACGATTGGCATCACCGTAATAAACATGGTTGTCGGCAAGATTTTCTGCGACACCTGCAATACTGGCATTGCTAGATGCGATGTCGTTTTCAAATTTGTTGCGCACCTTTTGAAATTCTTCCTCAGAAATGAGTTCAGTCTTGATTTTCGAAATTTGGGTGTCAAAAGCGGCTAAAACAGTATCGAGCGCAACTTCTTGCGGAACAATTGCGGCCATGATTCCTATTCCGGCATCCTCCAAGCCATAATTGAAAGAAAAGGCATATTGGGCCAATTCGCGTTTTTCAACAATTTCTTTGTTGATGCGCGATGAACTTCCACCTGAAAGCACCTCGTTTAGAAACTCTAAAGCATAGGTGTCTGGGTGGGTTTGTGCAGGCATTTTGTAGCCAATAAAAATACCCGGCAACTGAATGTTGTCATAGATGGTGTCTTTGATCTGACCAACAATTGGGCTGCTGTCTTTTTGCGTGCGCTCAATGGTGCATGGCTTGGCAAGATAGCTTGTGATGATTTTTTTCGCCTCAGGTTGTGAGCTCGCCATGAAATTTTTGGCGTCAAACTTTGATTTTTCAACTTGGTATCTGGCTTTAAAAGCTTCGTCAGAAAGGCTAATGAAATCGCGGTAAAGATTAATAGCTTGGCCTTTCGGGATACTGCCAAAATATTGATCTATCCATTTTTTTGTTTGCGCCAGATCAATGTCTCCTGCAATAGAAAGCGTTGCGTTTGACGGCACATAAAAAGTCTTGTAAAAATTCACGTAGTCTTCTTCTTGTGCGGCATCGAGGTGTTCCATGCTACCAATTGGCGCCCAGTTGTAAGGGTGCTTGGTGAAGACATGAGAAAAGATTTCGGTAAACATAGAGCCATAAGGTTGGTTGTCTACGCGCTGTCTTTTTTCTTCTTTCACAACGCTGCGTTGTGTTTCAATACCTTTGATATCTACTTTCGCGTGCAACATGCGCTCACTTTCGAGCCACAAACCAAGTTCAAGTTGGTTAGATGGCAAGATTTCGTAATAGTAGGTGCGGTCTTGGGAGGTGTTGGCATTGAGTGTTCCGCCATTTTTTTCAACCAATTCGCTGTATTCGCCACGGCCAATATTGGCAGAGCCTTCAAAAAGCAAGTGCTCAAAAAAGTGTGCAAAACCTGTGCGATTTGGGTTTTCATTTTTAGAGCCCACATGATAGAGCACAGATACGGCTACAATTGGAGTGGCATGCTCTTCGTGTAAAATTACGTGCAAACCATTGGGTAGGTCATAGGCGACGTAATTAATTTTTTGTTGGCTCCAACCCGTCAGGGTGCTGAGGATGAGGCCGAATAAAAAGGTTTTTTTCATAACGTTTTGGATAAGCAGCACGAAGATACGTTTATTGGCTTAAAATTGATAACTTTGAGTAATGAGCTTTCGAACTTTTTTAAGTGGCTGCCTAATCGGTATTTTTTCAACCTTGACCCACGCGCAAGGCATCGTCCCAACCCTCGATTTCAACAATTACTTTGTGTCATTTCAAGATGGTTATTTCAGGCCCATTGAAATTCAACCCATCGTGAATTACAAGGCAGGAGACGAAGTTGTGGCCTACGTAGACACGCGCGGTAACCTGAAAATATACGATGGCAAAGAACGCATCGATGTAACCACACTCAATGTCATTTACCAAGTTTCGGATCACCTCATGGCTTACAAAATTGCCAACGGGCTACGCATGTGGGATGCCGGTAAATTTACGCCACTCACCAATTTTGCACGTGAATTCATTGTAAAAGATAGCATCATTGTCTATGAAGATACGCGCTACCAGTCTTTAAATGTCTACTGGAATCAGAAACTAGAAAGCCTTGTTACCATTACTAATGGTTTGTCCATGAATGCCATGGTTGGCGAGAACTTGGTTGTTTACAAAGACAACAGCTCGACCTATTTTGTTTATTGGCGCGGTCAAAAGTTCGAAATTGGCACCTACAACGAAGAACAATTGAATTTTCAATTGGGCACCGACGTCATGTGTTTCAAAGACCCTTATACGCAATCTTTCTATGTCTTTGATAACGGTGTTTTTCAAGAAGTAGAATCTTTTCCGATTAAGCAATACAAAGCAGGTAGAGGATTTGTGGTTTATGAAGACATGAACGGAAACTTGTGGCATTACCAGGCTGGTCAAAAAACAGCCCTCTCGAACTTTTCTTCTGAATTTTGGGACGTCAAAGACGACATCTGTATCTGGATGGAAAACTCTTATTTATTTGCCTACAGCAACGGACAAAAAATTCAGGTTGCCACTTATCAACCCCAAGCCTATCAGCTCAAAAACAATGTTTTAGTATTTAGAAATATTGTTGGTGGGGTTTCTGCACTCGTTGACGGTAAAGTAAGCGAACTGACCAATTTCCAGCATGCCGATTTCGATATATTTGGCAACAAAGTATTGGTCAAGTTACCGAACCAAACTTCAGTCGTTTTCATGAATGGTAAACTCTATGCGAACTAACAAAACCAAACTTTTCCTTGGTTTTTTTATTTTCTTTTTTGCCGCTCAATTTCAAGCGCAAAATATTCGCCTAGACCGTCTTGAACAACTCTTTGATCAGGGTTATTTTAAACTGGTGCATCGAAAATCGAAGCAGCTACTCAATGACCCTTCCTACGACTATTCCTTGTTACCAAGCTATTACAAAGCCATCAGTACTTTAGAATTGGCCCAACGAGCAAATTGGAAGGCAAGGCATCAAGAAGAGTTCACCTGGGCCACCACTTTTTTGCTAAAACTCAAAACACAACGCAAAGGTCAACAACTCATGTCAGCGCATCGCAACGAATTGCAGGCTTTGCAAGACGATCTTGCGCATCATATCTCAACTTTAACGGGCGCTAAAAATCAAGCAGAAAAAGAAGTTTGGCAGCATTTTACTTCACAATTCTTTGCAGATATCGAGCTGCCCGTTCAGCCAAATGGATTGTTGCCGAATTATTCTGAACAAGCCTTGCAACTGAAGTCTCAGCAGGCGATCATTAACGAAGCACAGAAGCATTTAGGTGTGGCTTATTTAACAGCTGGTTCAGACCCAGCTGGTTTTGACTGTAGTGGTTTTACTTCGTATGTTTTTGCCAAAGCTGGTTATTCTTTACCACGCCGAGCGGCAGATCAATTTGCCGAAATTCAAAAAATAGAGGCTAACGAAGCGCAATTGGGAGATTTGGTTTTCTTTTCAAACGGAGGGGAAGTGAATCATGTAGGCATTCTTATATCTGAAAAAGGTTCAGCCAAGCAAATGATTCATGCCAGTTCTAGCAAAGGCATTTCA
>JAURHO010000219.1 GCA_030833265.1 Crocinitomicaceae bacterium
TGCACTATTAAACGTACACGGTCGCGAGCTTGAAGGTACAGCGTCTATTTTCCGTGCCAACGTATTCACCAAAGGCAGTAACGAGCTTAACGAAAACTACGATCGCGAAACGGTTTTCTATGATGGCGACCTTCAAGGCGACCTCAATGGTTTGCGTCAAAAACTTCCTTATTTGCAAGACTTAGGCGTGAGTTCTATTTTGCTTTTCCCGCTTTATGAGTCGGATTGCTACCACAACTATTTTGCAAATAATTTTGAAACCATTGATCCTGAATTTGGCAGCATGCAAGCCTACATTGAGCTTGTCCAAGAGATCCATCGACTAGGCATGAAAGTATACCTCGATATGGAAACTCAGTATGTTACTTCCAAGCATTTGTGGTGGCAAGATGCCGTGGGTAACCTCAATTCACCTTACGCTGACTATATTCTTTTCGATGATGCCGCACATCTGCAACCAGCTACTATGGTTTTTGACCTCCGCTTTCTGAAGGGCTACGATGGGCAAATCATCAATGTAACTACGGTCAATTTAAAAAGTCCAAAAGTTTTGGATTACAACATCGCTTTGTTTTCCTACTTTTTAGATCCGAATAAAGACGGAAAGTTTGACGATGGTGTGGATGGATTCAGGTTGGATCATGCCATGGATCACCTCGACGGCAAACCAACACTCACCAACCTATTTGCTGAATTTTGGAAACCTCTAATTACTGCCGTTAAAAAAGTGAATCCGGCTGTAAAGATTGTTGCTGAACAAGCCGATTGGGCCGATTACGGTTTTGCTTATTTTGAGAAAGCAACGGTTGATCGCATGTTTGGTTTTGGCTTACAAAAAGCAATACTTTCTTTTGACAAGCAGCAAATCATAGATAATGCTGAGGTGATTCTCAGACAAACACCAGCCGGCAAAGAGCAAGTCATCTTTATTGAGAATCACGACATCGACCGCTTTGCCTCCTTAGATTTTGCACTCGATAAACAGAAAGCAGCGGCTGCACTGATGCTGCTAATCGGAGGTGTGCCGTCCATCTATTACGGCCAAGAAATTGGCATGAAGGGCACTGCTTATGCTTTTGGCAATACAGACGGAAACGATATTGGCCGACGAGAAGCTTTCGACTGGTATGCATCAGGAGTAGGGGGAGGCCTGCCATTTTGGTACAAAAACTCAGGCCCATGGTGGGACAACGCCAATCAGCAATCCAACGATGGCATCTCCCTCGAAGAACAAAGCAAAGACCCCAACTCTTTGTATAATTTTTACAAAAGCACCATTGCGCTCAGAAAAAGTAGCGCCGCACTAGCAGTGGGCAGCTATGAACAGGCCGCAAACAACAATTCTGAAGTTTTTAGTTTTTTCCGCCAATACGGGAAGCAAAAAGTACTCGTAGCAGTCAACCTTTCAAATCAAGCGCAAACCGTAAGTTTTGATGCCAATATCAAAAAGGCAAAAGCACTCGATGCTAAAACGTCAAAATACACTGAACAAATAAGCTTAGCGCCGTTCCAGTTTATGGTGTGGGAGGTGGAGAGATAGCTTAATCTATCTTCTGAAAACTTCCTTTTTTGACACCTCCTGTTTTGGTCGTTAAGGTGTAATAATAGAATCCTGCTTGAAGTTGGGTTACATTCAATAACGGAGTGTCAGTACGAAACATCAATTTCCCATCTAAAGAATGAATTTTGATTTCGTCAATGGCCTCAGTGGTATGAAAATACAGCTCTTTTTGGGTAGGGTTAGGATAGACACTGCAAACAATCTCTTTGCTTTGAATGCCATTGGTTAAATTGATAACAGGGAAAATAGCCATTGCCACATCTAGCTGTCCTTGCCATGAGTCGTGCAGATTCACGAGTGTTGTATCAGCTTTGACTTCGAATGAATGACTAGAAGCTAAAGGAAAATCGCCATTTAGATTCGACATAATACCAATATTATCGCCTTGGGTAGTTGGTAATTCGATCATCACTATAAAGTCTTTTGAATTGGGTATGGCCACAGGATTACTAAAAGTAATATCTACATTATAAGGTTTTCCACCTAGGGCTAATGGCCCGCCTAAATAGGAATAGTTGTCTGTAACGGTGTCCAAGTTTTGAAGTGCAAATGCCTGACTTCCTAGAAGCGCACCTAAGCTGTCTAAACTTCCAAACTCATAAATTTTTACTGTTAGCTGTCCTGTTCCTGATGCATTGCTTTTGTAAGGAATCCAAGCGAGTACGTTGGTAATATAGCCGTTGCTATTTGGAAGCCCTGTTTGCGTGTTGAAGCGCATTCCTTTTTCTAAATCTCCCAACTCATTATTACCTGTTGCATAGCCATTTCCAGCAGTTACATAGACCCCGGCGTTAAATAAATTGTAGTTGAAGAAATTCGAAACATAGAAGTTTTGTGCACTTAAATATTGGAGCTGAAGAGAAAGAATAATGGAGAGAAGATGTTTCATAGACACAAAAGTAGAACAATTTATTTTTAAGTCAGATTCCATTGGGAAGCAATGCCATTGGTTAAATTATAAAGCCCTAGATTTGAAAAGTTAATGTTACACCTCATGAAAAAACTGAACTTTAGAGAGATTACCTATAAGAGTCAAGATTGGTCAAATGCGGTTCAGATTAGAGAAAAAATTCTCAGAGAACCCCTTGGATTAAAGTTTACAAACTTCAAATAAAATATAAGTCAGTTTAAAGCGTTTCTGTCTCAGGTTTTTCATTAAAACTAGACAATGATGCTTCGATTCACTATTCAACTATGTTATTCAACTGTCCTCTTTGCAGGACTTTTTGCTTGTTCCAAAAGAGGTTGTACCGACCCACTTG
>JAURHO010000220.1 GCA_030833265.1 Crocinitomicaceae bacterium
AACACTCGATCAAGACAAGCGACCTTTACCTGTGATTGCTTTTATTGCGGCTTACAATGTAGGTGGAATGATGAACCGAAGCTATAAAAGCCGTGCCAATCAGAATGGCCCAGAAGCTTACGGTTTTAGAGGTTCTGCTAAAAACCTAGATCTCAATCGGGATTTCATCAAAATGGACGCCATCAATAGTTTTACTTTTGCACAAATTTATCATGCTTTAAACCCCGATGTCTTCATAGATAATCATGTTTCTAACGGTGCCGACTACCCGTATACTTTGACTTACATTGCTTCTCTGCGCGAACGTCTTGCTCCAAGCATGCGCAATTTAACCTATGCAGATTGCATCCCAACACTCGAAACGTATTGCAAGCAAGGTGGCTTTGATTTATTCCCTTATGTTGAACTCAAAGGCGATACACCTGAGAGCGGCATTGTTGCCTTCAATGACCTCCCTCGTTATGCCATGGGTTATGCCAGCTTGTTTCATAGCCTTTCTTTTACGGTGGAAACACATATGCTCAAGCCCTTTCCAGACAGAGTGCAAGCCACACTGAGTTTCATGAACGCCATGATTGCCTATACAATTACTAAAAGCAATGAAATTGAAGCAGCAAGAAAGGCGGCTATTGATTGGGCGAACACAAGGCACTACTTTCCTTATAATTTTCAACTCGACACCAATCATACCGAGCCTATTCGTTTTAAAGGTTATACAGCCATTTATCCAAAGCACCCAATCACGGGCCTCGAACAATTGGGCTATGATCGCACGCAACCTTATGAGAAGCATATTGCTCATTACAAATTTTATAAGGCACAAGATTCGGTTATAGTACCAAAATACTATGTCGTAGGCGCACAAGAATTGGCGATCATCGCAAGACTAAAGGCAAACAAAGTTGCTTATACGGTTGTAAATGAAAGTACGGTCAGATCTGTCGAGGTTAGCTCTTATGTTGTTAAAAATTTCAAGGCGCCAGCCAAACCCTATGAAGGCCATTTCAAATTGCAGCAAATTGAACTCGAACGCCAAGCTTATTTACTCGAACTCAAACCAGGAGATCTACTCATCCCCTGTGCACAAGATAAAGCAAGCTTCTTGCATTCTGTACTGCAACCATTGACCGAAGACAGTTACCTCAGTTGGAATTTCTTTGATAGTTACTTGCAACAAAAGGAATACTTCTCTCCGTATGTTTTTAAAGACCAAATTGAAAGCATACTCAATGCGCAACCAGCCTTAAAAGCGAGCTATGAAGAACGCAAACGCTTAGATGTTAAATTTGCTTCAGATGAATGGGAACAATTGTATTTCATTTATCAAAACAGCCCCTACTTCGAACCCTCTTTTATGAGGCTTCCAGTATATGAAATCCATTAATTCTTAATTATGCGGATCGCTTCTGTTGTTTCAGCGATGCGTAGGAAGTAAATACCAGGAGCTAAATCTTGCAATTCTAAGCACTGTTGTTCTTGATTTAGCGAAATCTTCTTGAGTACTTGGCCAGAAACATTTAATATTGAAAGACACCCACCGACATGACCAGGAGCCTTGACCCAGCAAGATTCTTCAAACGGAATGGGCCAAACTGAAAATGAATTCAAAAGTTGCTCCGTATTAGAGACTGCTCCTTGGTTACAATTCAGATAAAACGGTGTTTGATTCAAATATCTTTGCTGGGCAGGAATGGGTTGAATCATCGTTGGTTGATCCCCAATTGTGAGCCAATCTATTGCGGAAATAAAGTCAGGTTTTGTTTGGTAAGCAAATGAAGTATCCGAACTCATTTGTGTGCCGCTCGGCGTAATGACACCTTTGTTATTATTGGCAAACTGATAATGTCCTACACCCTGAAGATTGTAATTCACAAGACTGTAAGGAAAGCTTGTATTGGTAATATGATTGCCAATAAATATCTGCTGAGGAGAACTTTGATCACTAAAGAAGATACCGTACAACTCTGCCCTATTGCGATAAAATAAATTATCTGGCCCATTGGCTCCATGTGAATTATCGATAACAATATTGCCGATTACATTCTGTTCAAACAAATTCGCATAAACATAATTACCGTGTAGCACCAACTCGCCAGCAGCATTTGCGGTAAACGGGGGCTCATCCCAATTTGGTTCTGTACTAAAATTGAGCGCTGCCACATTGCCATTGGCGCCAGACTGCAATAAAATAGCGTGTCTGAGGTGCTTAAAAATATTATCCTCTATCAGACACTCATTCGTGGTTGCTTGCAGCGCAATACCATAAGCTCTACCACCGCCACCATAATTAAATGCATCCTGAAAATAACTGGAGCGAACGGTGATATTAGAACATGTACGCAGGTCCACATGCGCAAACGTGCAATTGATCGAGGAGAGATGCGAGAGGTAAGAATTGACCACAAAATTCAACTGAATATTGCTTTGCTGAGCTGGTGCTGTATCATCAATTCTTTCTATCCCCAAACAACTCATGCCTATGTGTTCTAATGGAACAACTTTTTGTATGTAAACAGGTCCTTCATTGATATAAGTACGTCTTAATGGCGACTTTAAAAAGATGGTATCCTGATCTACATTTAGTATTTGGACTAATTGACCAACCGTCCCTAAAGCCCAATTTGAAGTGACTAAACTCGAATCATTACACTGAAGTCTCAGCCAATCACCATTTTGGAAAGCATGATTCTGACAGATAAGTTTAGTTTGTCCCTTGACGGGAATTGCTGCAAGCGCAAGCGTAGTTGCGCTTACCGAACCTGAGGCAACAATGGCAGAATTTTGCTGACTTAGATCAAAGCGCAAAAT
>JAURHO010000221.1 GCA_030833265.1 Crocinitomicaceae bacterium
ATACCGGTGAAGCCCCTCGTGCTTTCGTTGAAATGAAAGACCGTTAACCTATTTAATGCAATACCAAAAACCCTCAGCATCTGTTGAGGGTTTTTTTTTGCCCCCTTCGTCGATTATTTTAACCATTCACCAACCTTTTTCCCCTTTCTCTGTTCATATAAGTAACTTTGCACCAAATGTTTCGGAAATTCCTATTTTTTACAACCCTACTCATACTTTCTAACACCCTTTTCGGTCAAAAATTAACTCTGAGCGGATACGTTAAGGATAGCTCAAGTGGCGAAACCATCAACAACGCCGTTATCTCTGTTAAAAATTCAAAGACTTCTGCTGTGACCAACAGCTTCGGATTCTTTAGCTTGACCATCACACCAGGAAATTGGAACCTTCAAGTGTCGGCAACTGGCTTCAATCAATTCGAATACCCCTTGTCCCTCAAAAAAGATGAACAAATTATTTTCGCTCTATTGCCTGAAGCTGAATCCTTCAAGGAAATCAATATTCGCGCCAAAAGAAACGACAATGTCAAGAAAATCGATATATCTACCCAAAGTATCAGCGGTAAAACCATAAAGAAAATTCCAGCATTTTTGGGGGAAGCCGACGTGATCAAAAGCATTCAACTCCTTCCCGGAGTTACAACTGTGGGCGAAGGAGCTTCCGGATTCAATGTAAGAGGTGGTGCAATAGATCAAAACCTAGTGCTCATGGACGATGCTCCAGTCTTCAATTCAGCCCATTTATTCGGTTTCTTCAGTATTTTTAACCCCGATGCCGTAAAAGATGTGCAACTTATAAAAGGTGGTATCCCTGCAAATTATGGCGGCCGTTTGAGCTCCGTGCTCGATGTCATTACCCGCGATGGCAATAAAAAAGTCTATCAAGCAAGCGGCGGTGTAGGCACCATTTTTAGCCGTGGAACATTTGAAGGTCCCATTGTTAAAAATAAAGCAAGCTTCCTCGTTTCAGCCCGTAGAAGTTACATCGATTTACTTGCAAAACCATTCCTACCAGCCAACTTAAGTGGTTCACAATTTTATTTTTACGACTTCACCGCTAAGGTCAACTATTCACATAAACGCAATTCATTCTTCATTTCTTCTTATATTGGAGATGACGCTTTTTCTGCAGCAAACGCCTTTGGCGTGAAATGGGGAAACACAGTGGTAACTGCGCGTTGGAACCATGTATTCAACAAAAAACTATTTTCTAATTTTACATATTACTACAGCCGTTACCGATATAACCTAGAATTCAATGCCAACGACGATGCATCTTTCAATTGGAACAGCTACATTGTAAACAATACGGTTAAAAGTGATTTTAAATACTACTTGAGTCCAAAGGTTGAACTTGGTACCGGTGTTCAATCAACCTATTATACATTCATTCCGGGCAATGCCGTTTCTGTAAACCAAGGAAAAACTTTCAACTTCAGCTTACCCAACAAATACGGTATGGAAAATGCCGCTTATGTTACTGGAGATATTAACTCAAATGGTCTATTCTCACTGCGCGCAGGACTCCGTGCAAGTCAGTTTATGTATCTCGGGAAAGGAACAGTGTTTGTTTACAGAGATCCATTCATGATAGGACAACGACGTGCACTCGACCAAAGTAAAACCTATGAAGCTGGAAACAACGAAGTCATTAAAAACTACTTCAACTTAGAACCGCGTTTGGGCTTCAAATTATCAGTTGATAAAACAACCTCTGTAAAGGGTGGCTACAATAGAATGGTACAGAATTTGCACCTGATTTCAAACACCGCAGCCAGCGTGCCTTTCGACGTTTGGACACCTTCTACAAATAACATTAAACCTGAAATTGCCGATCAATACACCATTGGTTATTTCAAGAACCTTGGAAAAGATCAAGAATATGAAACTTCCATTGAAACCTATTACAAAGACATGCAAAACCAAGTCGATTACATCGACGGTGCCCAACTTTTACTCAACCGCTTGCTAGAAGGCGAATTGCTATCGGGCATTGGCAGGGCTTATGGTTTGGAACTTTATATCAAGAAAAATGCTGGCGATTTAACAGGTTGGATCAGTTACACCCTTTCAAAAAGCGAAAGAAAAGTAGAAGGCATCAATGATGGAAATTGGTATGCCAACCGCTTCGATCGCTTGCACAATTTATACATTGTGGCACAATACAAACTCAATAGTAAATGGGATCTTGCGGCAAACTTTGTATTCAGTACTGGAACGCCTACCACCTTTTACACAGGTCAATATACAGTGCAAGGATATACTGTCCCCGATGCTGGTAACAACGCCAGAAACAACGTAAGAAATCCCAATTATCACCGCCTAGATTTGTCGGCCACCTACACCGTTTCTAAAAAGAAAAACTGGGAATCGAGCTGGGTATTTTCGATTTACAATGCCTACAACCGCAGAAATCCATTCTCAATTTACTTCGATACAGATTACGGCAATTTAGGTCAAAACAAGGCCATTCAATTTAGTGTCATTGGCAGCATTGTTCCTGCCATTGCGTATAACTTTAAATGGAACTAATGATGAAGCAGTTAAGAATTACATTATTCACACTTACCGCAATTTTTGCTTTCAGCTCTTGCGAAGATATCATCGACGTAACCGTTGAACAAAATCAGGTTAAAATGGTTATCGATGCCTTCATTAACAACCTCGACACCGTTCAAAACATCAGAATCACAAAAAGTATTCCCTACTTCAATCCCTCAAATACAGAACCACCGGTAACAAATGCCACAGTGATCCTTATAGATTCTGCAACGTTTAAAAT
>JAURHO010000222.1 GCA_030833265.1 Crocinitomicaceae bacterium
GTTGAATTTCTTTGGCGGCTGCCCCAGGGTCTTGCGGCGCCACAGTAATCATGCCCACCAAGCGGTCGGGATGTCGGCGCATGGCCGCTGCCAAGATGTCGTTGGCAACTGGCGCAAATGCCACGGCCGTCTCTTTGTCCATGATTTGAACGCCCGGGGACGTGAGCCCAATGACTTGAACATCCACCCCAGCCTCGTCCATGTGCTGCAGACGCAAATCGTCCAGATCAACCAAGCAGCGCATGATGTGCTGTGCGCGCTCACTGGGGCTGCTCATGTAAAAGCCCATCAGATTTTTGAAACCCACATCCACATTGTCTTTGGCCAGAATTTTTCTGTAAATGTCCAGCATTTCGGGAGGCGAGAACGCCTCTTCGGTGGCGATTCTTCGGTAAGGCCGGGTGGGCAAGCTGAGTTTTTGTGGTGAATTGCTCATGGGCTAGGCGGACTCTTTTTGAAGCCCGAATTGGGAGGATCTATGAAAATCGAAGGCCTGATTGTGCCTCTAATTCTGTGCTTTTTTGAAGAAACATGGCCACATACCAGCTTTGGGCCTGGCACTTGGTTTTTACCCGCTTGCAGCGTAGGAACACAGAACTTATCAAGTGATTGCTTAATTGATGGCAGGTTTAGCGTGAGCAAGAGGCTCCGGCAACGCCTGGTTGGACTGTTGACCCTGTACGACTTGTAGCGATCTAAAAATACTGTGTCTTGCTCATATGCGGATGCAGCGCCGCACAATAAGAGGACGATGGCAGAACAAAGCCGCAATCAAGCACCCTTGTTCAATAGAGAACATTTACTGAGCAAACGATTGGGTTCAATTGTTAGAACTTTTGAATAAAGTTTGGGGCCATGGGTTGCTTTTGCTTCCGTCGTATTCGGGTGGTGCGTATAAAAAGCGGGGGCAGGTTTGGTTTCTGCTGGTTGACCGTGTTGTCTACTTCAACTGAAATAGATTCTTTGGATGTAGTGAGCTAATTTCTATGAAATTCTCTAAATGGTCAGTTGATGAAAAGGTGTAAAAAACGCCCTTTTTGAGTATCAATGAACATCCAACACTACTTTTCAGTGTCTTGATGTGTCTCTGACCGTAGTTTATCAAGTCAGGATCTAAAACATAAACAAAATGTTCAGGAAGTGGTGTTGTATCAAAATGATTACCTTCGGCATCAACATTCCAAAAATGATGAAGAATGAAAGTTGAATCGGTAATCTTGTCAGTCTTTCCGACTATCCAGCCGCTGGCAATTTTGATAGATTTCTCGGTATCAATTTGATTAAAAGCGTTGTTAAAACAATCATTTTCATCTCTACCACCAACTCTTTTAACTTTCACGACTTGCACAGTCAATTTTGAGAATTGCTGTCTTTGACTGATTAGCAAACTTATTGCTTTAAGCATGTGGCGGACGAACGAAATTGATTGTCATATCAATAATTCAAAAAATATAGGATAGATTTTATCTGTAAATTTTAATCATGCTGCTGATCAATACATAAAATTCATCTTACAAAGCATGAAATTTGATTTCAATAAAAAAATTAGTAAATTTTCTGTAAATTGCCGCATACACAGATTCTCAGAACTTTTGAATCAAGTTTGGTGTCAGCAAGGATGTAGCCCATTTTTATCACTGCGTAAAAGTCGTTGACGCAGGTTTGGTTTCTGCGGGTGTACCGTGCTACTGGGTTGAAGTGGAAATCAAGTGTCGTGTTACACGACAGAGGGTGGCAGAAAAACAATAATGAGTTTTTGTATGTGCTTTGCAGGTTATGTCCCCGCTGCTTGGTTCTTGTCTTTTTGTTCTGCTAGATGTTCTGTGAGCCTAGTCTCAAACTCTGCACCAGTTAAAAAATAACAACCAATACATTCACCTGTTGGACTACGACCGCAATTACAACGATCAGATTCTTTTATATTTTCTTTTACTTGCATTTTCTTCCTTGGTACTCTTTGTTTACGAAAAATAGCCACAAAGTGTTGAGATAAGCCGCCCAGAAGTACTTTACTCCGACGGACTTGCACATTTTGAGCAAATGCAAGCCTTGTTTTTTGCCTCATCTGGCACCCGATCAAGAAGCTCTGACGAGAAGGTTGCAGTCATGCACCAGCAAGACTCACGCGGCTTTCCAGTGGCTTTGGAAATCTCCTGAGCACACTGGTTATGTTCGCCACAAATGGGGCACTTTGAAGGGTCTATTACTTTGTCCATTCAATCATTAGAACATGAGTGAAAATCGTTGAGTCAGGTTTGATTTCGGCGGGGCTACCGTGCAGGTGGTTTCTCGTGGTCTGTAGGTGTCGTTTAACACGACAGGTGGTATGTAATCCAATTCTCAATTGCCATCGGCGATAGTGTGTTTAACTTATTGCCTATTGTCAGAAATCTAGGATACTGATCTAACAACTCGTAGATTTTTATTTAGCAGGAAGATTGATCATATGACCAAATACTTGGTCTTATTTCTCAGCACCTCCATTGATCAAATGGGTGCTGAATTAGTCGCCTGGTTTGGTGTAAGTGCGACTGAAGTCAAAACGGATCTTCGCAATGTATGCAATTTTGAGTTGTAAAAATTAGTTATATTAAAAGGACAAAAACATGAAAATTTCAAAGTTGACCGTTATGGCTTTGGGGATCACGACAGCATTAAACTGCAATTCCGAAGTGATTAAGTTTGATGTTCTAGAACGAGCCCTTGCATTTGAAGGAAGAGTATTTCCAAATGTTGGCACCTATACCCTGATCAAAGCAAAAGCGATTGTCGCCCTAGAC
>JAURHO010000223.1 GCA_030833265.1 Crocinitomicaceae bacterium
AAAATACTTTCCACATAAAGCTTACCGCCATGTTGCTCCAAAATGGATTGGCAAATTGCCAGGCCAACACCTAAGCCATCGTATTTTGTACTGTAAAAACTTTGAAGCGCTCGATCAACGCTTGCAGTGTCCATTCCTTTCCCGTTATCAATGATTGACAAACAAATTTGATCTTCTAGCAAATCTTCTTTGACCAAAATTTGCAAAGGCCTACTTACGACAGAGGATTGAAGCGCATTGCGAAGTAAGTTCAATAAGACCTGTGAAAGTTGAACGCTGTCGGCGTGAACCCAAGAGTATTGAATGGGCACATTAGAGATCCATTCAATTCGTGAACTAGACCTTCGCTCGGACTTTGGAAGAAGCGTAAGCACATCTTCATAAATTTCATACCACCTTGTCTTCTCCAATTTAGGTTCACGCGATTTTATGAAGTTATGAATCCTTGTGACAATTTTGACTGCACGATCAATACTTTTGTGCAAAGCTACAACTTCAACCTTGAGATCATCGTTCAAAGTTTTATTATTGCTCATTTTTATCTCTAATGTCTCACAATCCATTTTGGCAGCAGTTAATGGTTGACTTATTTCATGCGCAAGCGCTGCCGACATTTCTGCCATTGATCGTTGACGATCCAAATTAGCAAATTCAGCACTCAAATTTTCTCTTGCATGCAAGCGCTCGTTTTCAATCGCAACCTCTTTATCTCTTTTATATGTTCTTTCAAGATAAAGCCCCACATAGCCCATATTTCCAAAAATTGCAGCCAACATGCCTGTAGCCAATGTGATGGCCCCGCCGGCAGACGGCGATAACAAGTCAATCAATTTAGGTTGCTCAAGTAACAGCACGCATATTCTGTAAAACAGCCCCAATGCAGCCAAGCCATAGACAGCCATAATCCAAAGCGCGCTTTGGAATCTTTCAGCTTGATATATTTTCAAGGCATACAAGGCAATACCAGTGAATGCGATTAAGGTGATACACAATGCCACCATAAACCGATATGTCTCCAATTCAGGTTTGGCTCTCAAAACTTCAAAAAAGAGCAACGCTGTCAAACATAAAAGTAGCATCCAACGCCATTTAAATACTGGACCTAGTTCAATACTCAGTACACGCATCAGCATAAAACTAGAAAACCAAACGCAAAAGTTAGCAACTGGATAGGTTAGCAACTCAGGCACACTTTGCCGCAAGCCGACCAACATCAAACCAATGCCAAAAACAAAGCTGCCCAAACACCATTGCTTGACTGCGACGGTTCTGTACTTAGACAAAATGATCCAAGTCACAAAGGGCATCAACAAAAACAATGCGGCTACGATCACATATGCGGTGCTGAAATTAAAAATGTGACTCATTTCGACCTTTAGATAATGTCGTCATTGGCTTACATAGGCAGAAAAATTACTCCTATGGAATATACCCAAACCAGAGAAACTTAAATCAGATAGGATCCAGTGTAAATACGGATTCGGCAAACCTTTTTAATGACCTCTAAACACTTATTCATAGTTGAAGACGACGCAGAGCTCAGGTCATCGCTCACCCGTTTTCTCATTGTTTCAGGATATCAAGTTACTGGGTTTGAATCGGCTGAAAGTTTTCTTAGTGTATTTTCCAACACCGCAACAACTCCCAGTCCAGACTGCATCGTCCTCGATGTGAACTTGCCAGGTATTAATGGTGTTGAAGCACAATACAAATTGCGCGAATTGAACATTTCATGCCCAGTCATTTTTGTGAGTGCAGAACTCAACGCAAGGCATGTAAACAAAGCTTGGCGGGATGGCGCTACTGATTTTCTATTCAAACCGTTTGCACCCACAGACTTGGTTCAATGCCTTCGAAAAGTCCTTGACCAACGAAATTCTGCATCAGTTGATCAAAATACACCAAGCCCCGAAACAACTCATACCAAATTAGCCCTAGAGCAGACTTCGCTCATACAAAACCTCACACCTCGTCAGCTTGAAGTTTTATTGTTGTTGGTTGAAGGCTTGTCAAACACCAAGATAGGCACCAAACTCAAAATTTCAGCTCGCACTGTCAAAATGCACCGTGAAGCCTTAATGCAAAGACTTGGCATCAGACACATTACAGAACTCGCGCGTATTTATGAAAATTGTAAGCATCTTCTTTGATTTGATTGCGATCTTTTGAACAATACGATCACCCCTGTCCAATTGGACATATTGTCAATTTCCCAATCCGCCGTTCAAATCATGTGAATGGACAAACATTTTTTTTGGACTGCAGAAGACGCTGAAAAGCTCAGCCGCTTAAGGCTTGAGAAAGGCTTAGATGTTTTTCAAGTTGCAAGAATGGTCACGCTAAGCAAAGAGCATGTTATTGAATTAGAAAATTCAGAACAATCGGACTCTAAAAGTCACTTCTACACGCCTGAGATCAAGGCTATGGCAGGTAAGCGGATTCTTTCATTGCTAGAAAGTTGAAGTTCTTGGTGGAGTTCTAAAATACTCAATGCACCGCTAAAAAATTTCCTAGAGACTTCTAGCTCAATAGATGTCCAGTTTTCACGAGAATAGTACACCCTTCTTGACTGAAAAGTTTGTGAAGACTCGTGTGCGGACTTCTGATCCAAGTACCTGCTGGATAGCGTCCATGCTCATCTTCAAAAACACCATCGACAACAAAGATTTCTTCACCTCCTAAATGCCGATGAGGATTGAAATAAGTACCTGGAGCCCAACGGACCAAGGCTGTATTGGTGGTACCAAAGCTTGCTAGAGGCATCACATTGAGCCCTGGAA
>JAURHO010000224.1 GCA_030833265.1 Crocinitomicaceae bacterium
CACATTTGAAGCAACTCATGGTGCCCAAGGAGCTAGAGCCGCCAAATGGAGAGCCAGCTTCTTTGGATTTATATCTAAGGCCATCGCTGGCAATTTTTGTGGATTCGTCTCTTGACATAAGGGCATTTTATGAGTTGCCCAGTATTTGTCATGACAACCAATTTAGGCTCTTGAATTAGATTTTTTAACTCAGCGAAACCATCTTAGAAAATCATTGAAAAATGTTAAAAAAACTAATGAAAAAATAATAACCATACCCATAATGCCTAATCGCTCTTGCCACAAAGCTGAAACAGGTTTGCCATACAAGGCCTCCCATAAGTAATAAACAAGGTGACCACCATCGAGTAAAGGAATAGGCAACAAGTTAAGTATGCCAATGCTTAGGCTAAAAATAGCAATAAAACCAAAATACCGATGTAACCCCTCGGTTGCAGATTTACCTGCAATATCGGCAATATAAAGAGGACCGCCTAATTGTTTCCAACCGTCTGCGGTGTAGAAAGTTTTCAAGAAACCTGTGAGTGTTAGTTTAATTTGCAGCATCACTTTTGAAGCAGCATTACCGAGTCCAGTCATAAACCCATCTGCTACCAAAGTGGTTGCTGATGCATTACCGATAACTGCATCAATTTTTTTAACCGCATACGCACCATTCGAGGAATTTTGTGGAGTAATAGAAATATTAAATCGGTCTTTGCCAGAGCGCAGTATTTCCCAGTTTTGTTCTCCTGTTGCCGATCTCACCGAACGAATAATTTGTGCCGCATCAACTATTTTTTGACCATCAATTGACAGGACTCTATCGCCACTCAACAAGCCGGCTTTGCTTGCGACTCCTCCGGAAAGCACATTAGCAATTAAGGGATCACGTCTTGGGCCAAGTATTCCCAAACTATTTATTGGATCAATATTTTCGCCTTTTAAGTGCAACAAATTGATTTCTGCGATACGAAGGTCGCCAGTGTAGGAAGATTTCAAAACTAACTTCAGGTGCTTGGCTTCCTGTAACTCACTTAACAAAAGCCACTGCAGTTGATCCATACTTTCAATGGATTGCCATCTGCCATGGTTAAAGCTTATTTTTGTGACCATGTCACCACTTAACAAACCTGCCTGATCTGCCAAACTTGCGGGTGGCGGTTCAGATAGCACAGGCAAGTGCCTTTCATATCCAGTCCAATTCAAAATGGCATAAATCAGGAATGCAAAAACCAAGTTGATGAGAGGCCCTGCAAAAACGATACTTGTGCGAACCAATAGTGGTTGACTTTGAAAAGTATGTTTTGTGTCTTGTTTCTCATCTGCGTTGCTTTGAGCAGATTTAAACTTTACATACCCACCTAAGGGAATGGTATTGATGCTGAATTCTGTGCCAGTCTGCAATCCGGGTTGAATGCTTTTCCAAATGAACAAAGGGCGGCCAAATCCAATTGAAAACCTAAGCACGCTGACACGCCAATAAAGTGCCAATAAATAATGGCCCAACTCATGTACAAAAATGACTAACAATAAAGCGAAAAAAAATGCAATCCAAGTGGTCATTTAATGCCCGTGTGCGGTGGCCATGATTATTTTTGCTTTTATTTATCGTTCAAAATTCACATACACAGGTGTATAGGCTTTAGGGTTTACCAACCACATTGATTGAAATTGTTTTCCTGAATGCTGCTCCGTAGGAGCGGTGAGCGCCATCCCCAAATTGCAAAGTCAATTTATATTTTCCTGGCTGTAAAAATATCTCTACTTCTGACTGTCCTTTGCCATAGTGTTTATGTTGATTATCAAAAGGTATGACTACATTCTCTTCAATATCAACTGAATTAATAAACAAATGATGATGTCCAGTTCCAGACTTGACCTCATTTGCAGGCGCTAACTCTAAACCATTGACAGAAAATTTGGCCCAAAAGGTTGGATCGACAGTATCTCCATCTTTGGGATAAATAAAATCTACCCCTTGTGCAGCGCCGAACAAAGACGTAACAAGTAAAGCCATCAAAATTAAAGTTTTTTTCATAGTTTTCCTTGGTCAAAAATGACGGGTTAACTGTTCTTTGGGCACAGCATTAGAAGCAACTCTAGATTACGGGTTCCCTCGACCGCCACACGCCACTCAAGGTCTGCCTCCTCGCTGGCGCTGATTCGGTCACCACTGAGCAGGGGCCCGGAAAAAAATTCACCCGACAGATTGCGAAAAAGCTGTTTGCCACAGTCATACTCTTTGCGCGTTTTGCTGGACAAAACACGATTTAACGGAAAACTGTAATTAAGCATTTCCCAAACTATCACCTTATCTTTGTTGATTTGTAATGTAGCCGGGTCGTAATAAAAAACAGCCTTACCATTGTCTGCATATTCAAGCCAGTCAGCCTGAACTAATCCACAAGTAATACAAGCTATCAGTCCTGAGAGCAGTTGAATTTTCATAGCGAATTCACAAAATGAATCATTGCTTCTCGCTCGTCTTTGGACATGGCGGCAAACGCATCGCGAGATTTTTTGGCTTCACCGCCGTGCCACAAAATTGCCTCCAAAACATTACGAGCTCTTCCATCGTGTAAAAAATTGGTGCTTCCATTGACTTGTTGTGACAGGCCAACGCCCCACAATGGTGCTGTACGCCAGTCTCGCGGGCCCGCCATAAATTCAGGTCTGCCATCAGCCAATTCTTCACCCATGTCATGCAATAACAAATCAGTGTATGCATGAAAAGTGGTGTGAGCAATTGCGGGCAACAAAGGGTAATCGCCTGTTTTTAGCGCTGGCAAATG
>JAURHO010000225.1 GCA_030833265.1 Crocinitomicaceae bacterium
AAAAGCAACACCTGTGCCATTGATCTGAAGATCAAGTGTAGAGTAAAGCACAGCCCCCATAATGAAAACAAACCCAAAGTAAATCAGGTAAGCACGGCGATAAAGATGGCTTTTATTCTTGCTCATGTTTGACCTGTTTGATGCGGATTACCTTGGTGGCATTTTTGGTTTCTTTGAGTTCTCTTGACTCGAGTCTTTCAGCCATGCGATAGCGTCTGGTTACCAATTCTAGGCGCGCCTTGGCTTCAATATACTCAGCGGCATGCTGGTCTAAGTTGCGTTGGGCGTTGTCGATGTCTTTGTTGATTTGCTTACCATAATAGCCTTTAGAGATTAGTATCAATAAAAGCAGCATGATAAAAAAGATATAATTGAGGTTGTTGAGGACAAACTCTCTGGTCAAGAAATCGCCGTTCAAAATCTGCGCAAAAGCACTTGATTTATTCGTCTTGGTCGACTTTTGTTGTGTTGTTTCCTGCTTAGCCATTGCGTCTTGCGATTCTTAGTTTAGCACTACGCGCTCTGGAATTAAGCGCACACTCTTGCTCATCGGCCACTATTGGGTGGCGATTCACTTCTGAAAAAGGTTTGTTGACATTGCCAAAGAAATCTTTATCAAGTTCTCCGGAGAAACTGCCGCGCTTCATGAAGTTTTTCACCAAGCGGTCTTCTAAAGAATGATAAGACATCACTACTAAGTGTCCTCCTGGCTTTAATACTTGCGCTGCTTGTTCGAGGAAATCTTTAAGGACTTGCAACTCTTGATTGACTTCAATGCGGAATGCTTGGAAAACTTGAGCGTAAAACTTGTGGTCTTTGAATTTAGGCGCGAAACGCTCTAGCGCTTTCATAAGACCGAACGTAGTAAGTATCGGTGCACTTTCGCGCTGACGTACCAATTGTGCGGCTAGTGCTCGTGAATTGCGCAATTCGCCATATTCATAAAGTATACTTGCCAATTTAGTTTCATCGGCAGTAGCAATGAGCTCAGCAGCAGACTGCCCCCCATTGCGGTTCATTCGCATATCGAGTGGCGCATCTTCTCTGATACTAAAACCGCGCTGCGCTGTGTCAAATTGATGCGAAGAAACGCCTAAATCGGCTAAAATGCCATCTACTTGCTTGATGCCAAGTAAACGCATATGGTTTTGAAGAAAAGCAAAGTTGGCAGCAACAAAATTAAAGTTGTTGGCCTCCCATAAATTGGCTAATGCATCAGGGTCTTGATCAAAGGCAATCAGACGGCCTGTGGTGTCGAGCTGCTTAAAAATATGACGCGAATGGCCACCGCCACCAAAAGTAACATCGACATAAATGCCATTAGGTTGGATTTGTAAACCCTCCAAACATGCATTTAATAATACTGGTACGTGATACGATTCGTTAATTGTCATTGTCTAAGTCACCCATTACTTCATCCGCTAAATCAGCGAAATCTGCCATGTTTCCTTCGATCATTTCGAAGTATCTAGACTTATCCCAAATTTCAATGCGGTCGTTGTAAGCAATTAACATTACTTCAGCAACCAAGCCAACGCGTTCCATCAAAGCTGTAGGCACCAAAATGCGCCCTGCATTGTCTAAAGACACCTGCTTTGCACCCTGATGAAACAACCTGTAAAACATTCGATTTTTTGGCTTGAATAAATTCATCTTGGAGAGCTTCTCACTTATGCGTTCCCAATCTGGCAACGGAAAAAGTGTTAGGCAATCTTCAAATCCTTTATTCAACATGAAATCACGCTGGGATACCGCAGGCAATTGTTTGCGCAAGCCAGACGGGAAAAGGAAGCGCCCCTTCTCGTCCAATTTTACTTCAAATTCACCTACTAGTCCTGCCATAGCGTTATAATGGGTAAAATTAGTGGATTCTTACCACTTTTTACCACAGACAATTTCATTTGTTGATAACTTCTAACGTATAGAACGATTAAAGGTTACATATTAACAATTATTAACAAGCTTAATTCTTTGTTTTACATGGGTTATAGCCCTAATAGTGGGAGTTTGTGGGAGTTTTTTCAACATTTTGTTAATATCCGATTTTTCACACCCTTATTAAAAGTGAAATAAACCGCTTGAACACATTGATTTTACTAACTTTGTCGGATGTCAAAAAGCCGTCTGAGCTATCTTTTTATTCCCCTACTTGCACTGATTTGGGGAAGCTCGTTTATTCTCATGAAACTCGGGATGTATGATTCGAGTGGGAAAATCATTTTTAGCGCGGCTCAAGTCGCAAGTCTTCGGATTGTGTTAGCGGGTTTGGTTTTTCTTCCTATGTTTCCAGCCCTCTTTAGAAAGCTGCGGCAAAAACGCGATCTTCTATTCTTTTGCATTGTGGGGCTTGGTGGAAACCTCATTCCTGCATTTTTATTTACTTATGCTGAGCAAAGCCTCGATTCAGGCATTGCCGGCATCATGAATAGCTTCACTCCTGTCTTTACTTTAATCATTGGTTTTCTCCTCTTTCAAAATAAAATTGTCTTGCAGCAATTGCTTGGCACGCTCATAGGCTTTTGCGGCATCAGCTGGCTTTTATTAGCTGGGCAAAAAACAACCGGAGATACACAGCTTTGGCCAGCGCTTGCCATTGTATTTGCAACCGTGCTTTATGGCCTTAGCCTCAATACTATTAAACACAAGCTTCAGCATTACAAACCTCTTGAAGTAGCCACCGGAGGTTTTACAATGGCATTTTTACCCGCGCTTTTCTGTTTCTTTATATTTGATACGCCTTTTATTATTAATAGCCATCCAAAAGCCTTACA
>JAURHO010000226.1 GCA_030833265.1 Crocinitomicaceae bacterium
TGTGATAAATGACACGACGCGCGAGTTGGTGGTAACGCTTTTTGGAATTTTCCCATTCCTTGACAAGCTTGTTGCTTTGTCTTTTCTTGTTGTGTACATTTGGAAGGATTGCGTTGATTTCTTTCTGAACCTGTGCTAAATGCCACTGCTGACGCACTTTCCATTTGTCTGGGCGCGCTACAAAAACCACCATTTGTTTGGCGGTTTTCGCCGCAGACTGATTGAGGCAAATGGGCACCATTGCTTGTAAAGCTTCTGGGCTTGATATCCAATGGAATTCCCAGAGTTGCATGTTGCTTGAATTTGGAGATAATATGGCGCGGTGTAAGCTCCTTTCAATCACCTCATTGGGCACATTGATTTCTGGGTCAAATTTGCGATTGCTTCTTCTAAACTGAACGATTTGTTCAAAGATCTCTTGTTGTTGCATTTTTTATGAGCTTGAAATGAATTAATCTTTAGCAATAGGAGTGAGGGTATAACCTTGGGCTTTCAGCAGTGCAATAACTCCTTCCGGGCCACCAAGATGTCCGGCTCCAACAGCGAAGAAAGTGCTTTCTTTTTGCATCTGAGCACCCATAGGTGCAATCCAACTGCGGTTGCGAGCCAACAACAATAATTCATTGAATTCAGGATAAGCGTCGGTTTCTTCAGCCATCAGTTTACCGAGTTGTTCGAGGTCTTCTTTGAGGTAACAAGCCAAAAGCGTATCGTAAGATTTCATGCTGCTTTGGTAGTCTTCTTTCAGCATGCCAACTTGTGTTGACATGGGTAACTGCTCAAATAAAGACAATTGAAAATCGATGGTTTCTAAACCCATTGTTTTTTTATGTTGTTTTTTGGCCATTTTATTGAATTCCATTTCATAGGAAGCCATATTGGTCATGCTTTCTTGAACCATCAGGCTCGAGAAAAACATGGGTTGTAGGTGGCTGCTGCGCTCAAATTTACTTTCGCTCCATTTTAAACTATCAATGCAGTACATTTTGAGGCGAATGTAATCTTGTGGCTCCATGAGGTCTTTGAGTGTTTTTCCATCGGCGATAACAGCTCTTTGGGCCATGGCGATTTTCTCGCTTGCACTCATGTTGATGTCTACTTCCATGGCAAGTGTGCTACACGTTTTAAAAGCGCGCTCTAGGCTTTTCGGGATTTCAAATTGTTCTTTTGGTAAAATGTGAATGGTGCCATACAAATAAGAAGGCTGCGCGAGGTCTTTACCAGAAATCATGTAAAACAATTGTGCTTTGGCAAAAAGCGGCAGTAAAAAGGCTAATAAAAGGTATTTTTTCATATGAAATTTTGGTTCTGGGTTTATCCGTTGAGAGCGTCTACTTCTCGATGGAATAGCATCGTAAAATTAAACATTCAAACGGCATCTGCTTTAAAATCTGCTTTTTTGACACAATTTGACAGCGGAAAACTGCCAGCTTGTCTTAAACTCAGACTTGGCCTTATCTTTGCAAAGTACAGACCAAAGTAAAATAGAGTCATTATGTCAGTTGAAAACGAAGCACACGAAGAATTAAATCAAGAAGCGCAAGAAAACCAAACGCAAGAGAACGAAGCTCAAGATAGCAACGAACAAGAGCAACAAGAAGCTGCGTCTGAGGCCAACTCCGATGAATTCCGCGACAAATTTGTGCGCCTTTATGCCGAGTTCGAGAATTACCGTCGCCGAACCAATCAAGAGCGCCTCGATCTCATTGCTTCTGCTAACGCTGGTTTACTAAAGGATATGCTGTCAGTTCTAGACGATTTTGACAGAGCGGTCGCCAACAATGAAAATCTAGAAGATATCGAAGCCCTCAGAGAAGGCTTCAAATTAATTCAAAATAAATTCAAACAAATTCTACTTTCAAAGGGGCTTAAAGAAATGGAAGCCAAAGGTCAGGCATTTGACAGTGATTTACACGAAGCCATTGCCAATATTCCTGCTCCAGAAGAAGCACTTAAAGGTAAAGTAGTTGATGATGTAGAAAAAGGTTATTATCTCAATGACAAGGTTTTGCGTTATGCAAAAGTTGTAGTAGGACAATAAAACGAACATGAGTAACAAAAGAGATTATTACGAAGTATTGGGTGTTTCTAAAAATGCCGATGAAGCCGAAATCAAAAAGGCTTATCGCAAACTAGCGCTCAAATATCACCCCGATAAGAACCCCGATGACGCCAGTGCTGAGGAAAAATTCAAAGAAGCTGCAGAAGCTTATGAAGTCCTGAGCAACGCTGAAAAGAAAGCACAATATGACCGTTTCGGGCATGCTGGAATGGGCGGTGCAGGTGGCTTTGGCGGCGGCATGAACATGGACGACATCTTCTCGCAATTTGGCGACATTTTCGGTGGCGCATTTGGCGGTTCGTTCGGTGGTAGCCGCGGCGGTTCAAGAGTCGTAAAGGGCACCAACCTTCGCGTTAAAATGAAACTCACCCTCGAAGAAATTGCCAACGGGGTCAATAAAAAAATCAAAGTCAACAAACTGGTTCAGGCCGAGGGCGTTACTTATAAAAATTGCCCAACCTGTCAAGGATCAGGTCGCATCACACGCGTGGCGCAAACCTTTTTAGGAGCCATGCAAACGCAGTCAACCTGTCATGTGTGTCAGGGTGCTGGTAAAACCGTAGAATCCAAACCTTCAGATGCCGATGCGCAAGGTCTTAAGCGTCAGGAAGAAGTCATTGAAATCGATATCCCAGCAGGGGTTGAAGACGGCATGCAACTCAGTGTGCGCGGCAAAGGTAATGCGGGGCCATTCAATGGCGCTG
>JAURHO010000227.1 GCA_030833265.1 Crocinitomicaceae bacterium
ACGCAATAACGGCGTTGATGCCGTCGTCTTTGGCTGCCTGCACGATGGTTTTCATGAGGTTCATGTCGTGCTGATACAGAATGGTATTGAGTGTCAGGTACATTTTTACCTGGTGCTCTTTTCCAATTGCTGCAATCTTTTTGAGGTCTTCTAGTGTAAAATTGTTCGAGGAACGCGCGCGCATATTGAGCTGCTCAATTCCAAAATAGACAGAATTACAGCCTGCTTTAATGGCAGACATCAGGGCTTCGTAAGAACCCGCAGGAGACATTAACTCTACATTCATGGCGCAAAGTTAAAACATTGTTTGAAAATGTTTTGGCTATTCTTTAGGAAGGATTTTCACGTTGAGGGCTACCCAACCTTTCTGGCCTTTGCTTTTTTCGAAGCTCACGACATCGCGCTCGGCGATCGGGTGCATGAGGTTTGCAGCGTGTACAAAGATGTTTTCACCACTGGCCTTGTCTTTGATAAAGCCATAACCTTTTGAGTCATTGAAGAATATAACGGTGCCTGTGTCAGCTGCGTCATCTTCGTCGGATTCTTCGCGGCGTGGAATGCCAATTTCTATGGTTTCAGCGTCGATTTCAACGCGTGTACTAGGATCAATCGGTGCATCGACAATACGTCCAAATTCGTCTACGTAAGCCATCATGCTGTCAAGGCCGCCACCTCCGGCATTTGCCTTTCTTTCTTCAGAACGAAGTAATTTTTCTTTTTTCTTTTTTGCCTTGAGTTTTTCTTTTTCCTTTTTGGAGAAGGTTTCCTTGGATTTTGCCATTAGAGCGTGTTAGTTGTATAAAATTGCCGTGTGAAATAGTAGGATGGAAGGCAACTTACAATAACGTTGGCGTGAATCAGGGTACAAAGATACGAAAAACTTACTGATGTCGCTTGGTCGGTTCCCAGACAGAGGAGCGGATGCCTCTTAAAAACTTAATGAGACCTAAAAACAAGGCCAGATTCATGCTGACAAAATGAATGATGTAGCGCAAAAACACGACATGCGTTTGTTGTTTTCTAGCAACGTAATCGACAACAAACGTAATTGGGATCATAATTAAAATGAAATAGCAGATGCTGTAAAACCAAGAATTATCTGCTTGGCTAAGGATCTGCAGGATCATGAAGACCAAAAATACAGGGATGATCCAGCGCAATACTTTATGAGAGAAAAATGCAAACGAAAGCCCATTGAATTTGAGCAATTGGCGCCAAAAACGCGTCAGGTTCTGGAAATTGCCTGCTGAAATTCGGATTTTTCTTTTGAATTCGACACTGAGGTCATTGGAAACGTCTTCTAAAACAACCGCTTGGGGCTCATTGATGCATTTAAAGCCTTTTTCAAGGCAAGTCATGTTAATATAGAAATCATCGACCAAAAAGTGTTTCGGAATAGGAGAAAAGCACAGTTTTCGAAAAGCAAAGCAGCCGCCAAATGGGCCCATCATGGCTCCCCAAAGTTGGCCCTCGGCCTCTTTAATTTTTACTTCTCCTGCAATGTATTCGGACTCAGGCATGGAAATCCCGGTATTCTTGAGCCCGTAGTTTTTCATGCGGGTATCTACTAAACCGATGGATGGGTCTATAAAATGCTGACTCAAAGCGCTTAGGGTGTCTTTAGTAAAGAGCACGTTGGCGTCGGTGAGTACAATGATTTCGTGGCTGGCACTAGGTACTAAAGCATTGACAATTTGAATTTTACCTTGGCGTTCTGTAAAATGCTTGACCTTATAATTCGGGAATTTATCTGTAAAGGATTCTGCTATAATGCCACTGAAATCAGAGGAAGCATCGATGCCAACAATAATTTCGAGCAACTCAAGGTCATAGGCACTATTTAGAATTGAATTGAGTTTTTCTGCTAATACTTGCTCTTCGTTGTGAGCTGGAATGATGATGCTAAGGGCTGGTTTGTGTGTCAGCATCGATCTTTGTGTGCCCAAACCTTTTTTGCGCTGTAAAAACTTCAGCAAAAAGGGGTAGAGCACATAGCTGTGCAAAATAAAGACAAAACCTAACCAAAAGAGTACACTCAACATCTAGGCAATATTAAGGATAATTTTAGAGTTGTTTGAGGATGTGCAGTAAATCAGCCTGAACTTTTTGAGGATGAAAATGCTGCTGATAATACTGGAAATTGGCTGCGCCGTCTTGCTGCATCCGTTCAGGAGAATCAAGAAGTGCGAGGCAATCTTGCGCAAAACTATTGGGGTCTTGATGCAGCTTTTTAAAGTCAAAGGCTTCGAGACCTTCTGCAGATTTTTGGGTCAGGACCATTGGTGCGCCCACGCTCATAGCCTCGAGTACTTTCATCTTGACACCCGATCCTGCTTGCAAACCACTGATAAACAAGCCGTTATTGGCAATAAATGCTTTGGAGTCGGGTACAAAGCCATGGCACTGAACTCCAGGCATTTGCCATCTTGCTATTTGATCAGAACCTTTGCCTGCGACATGAAAAACTAAATCAGGTCTTTCCTTTCTGAGGATTGGTAAAACTTTTGCAATGATCCAGTCTACTGCTTCAATGTTGGGTTGCCAATCGAAAGCACCAATAAAACACACTGCTTGATTGCTTGAATTGGAACGAATTGAAGGCGCTTCGATGGAAGCAGGCAAATATCTTATAGAAGTCAAGGTCTGGGACTCCATGTTGAGGGCGTCTTGCCCTGATATACTTAAAATCAGGTTGAGCCCACCTTGGTCTTCACTCCAGCAACTGCGTTCGGCCCATTTCAGGCTGTAA
>JAURHO010000228.1 GCA_030833265.1 Crocinitomicaceae bacterium
GCAGCCCATAGGAGAATCGAACTCCTGTTTCAAGGATGAAAACCTTGCGTCCTAACCACTAGACGAATGGGCCAAAAAAATTTGGCAGCCCATAGGAGAATCGAACTCCTGTTTCAAGGATGAAAACCTTGCGTCCTAACCACTAGACGAATGGGCCAAAATGTCAAAATCCCCGAATTTGGGATTGCAAATATACTAGGAAATTCTTGAAGCGCAAGAGTTGCAGCTAATTTTTTAAGAAATTTCTGGCTCGTCTGTGCTCATCTTGAAACCCAATCGTTTGGCAGTGCGCAATTTGAGCTGCTCGCCCATCACATAAATTTGTCCTACACTGACTTCATCCATCAATTCAAATGGAGGAATATAGAGGTCAAATTGCAAGGCGTAAGCAAAAGACATTTGCGCAATCAATTGCAACATTTCGGCACTTAAAAGCATGTGCTGCGGGTCACTAAAAGTATAGCCCAAAGAACCCTTTCCTTCGATGAAAAAATGTCTTTCATGATTCACAAAAATTCGAGCCAAAAGATAGCCTTGATCATCTAGGCGATTTTGCTGCAATGATTCAGCTAAGAAATTATAAATGTGAATGGTGCCAAAATAACCATTATTCGGCTGGCTTTTGAAATAAGAAGTACCCCACAGCGGATTGCTATCTGGTAATCTAAAGACATTATGATGCAGATTAAATACGAGCACGTCACTACCAATGTAAACATGGAATTCATGATCACCCCTATCCTTGATAAATAAGCGCACGCGCTCATCGGTAATGACCTCTTTAAGCGCCTTTATTTCTGTTTCAATGAGTTTTCTCAGGTCATCAAACACGACTTCGAGATCGTCAGCAATGTCTTGTTTGAGTGCAGACTTGTGCATCAATAAATCAATAAGTTGTTGTCTGTTAGCTTCTAAAGGATTGCTTGCTGCTTTCTTTTTCATGGCACTGTTTTTGTTACTAAAATAGCTCAAAAGTGAACGTTTTGGGTAGCCTCAGGTTTAAACTTCCTCGTGTTTCCCGAAAAAAATTGTAACTTTGATAAAGAACTACGCTCAAAAGTACATGAAAAAACGCATTTGGTTCATCATTAATCCAATCTCAGGGGTACGTCGCAAAGACGACATCCCAGCTTTGGTGCGCCAATATCTTAATCATGAGCAATTTACTTTTGAAATTCAATACACCCAATACAAAGGACACGCCATTGAACTCGCTAAAAAAGCTGTAGAACTTGGCATTGACGTCGTTTGTGCAGTTGGAGGCGATGGTTCTGTTCACGAAGTTGGCACCGCTTTAATTGGTTCAAAAACCAGCTTAGCTGTTATTCCAATCGGTTCCGGAAACGGTTTGGCACGTCACATGGCCATTCCAAGAAACATTCGCTTGGCAATCGAAACGATCAATCAAAATCACCACATCCAAATGGATACCGTTTTGGTCAATGACCAACCCTTCTTAGGCGTTGGTGGTTACGGCCTAGATGCTGTCATTGCACAAAAATTTGACCAAGATAAAAAACGCGGATTCTGGACCTACGTCAAGCACGTCTTCAAAGAATTCTTCCGTTATAACCCTATGAATATTTCCATTGACACCAATGGTCAAATTAAAAAAATGCCTGTCGTACTTTGCACCATTGCCAATACTTCTGAATTTGGAAATGGCTTCAAAGTATCGCCAAAATCAGATGCCACTGACGGCAAACTTGAACTATTCTTACTCAAACCATTTTCTTTCATCAGCATCCCTAAAATGATTTTCCAATTCTTTACCGGAAAATCCGATCAGTCTAGCTATGCTGAAGTTATTTCGTTCAAGAAGGCTAAAATCTCACTTCCCAATGGCTTGGCTCAATATGACGGCGAACCACAACAAGTGCGTCGTGAACTCAACGTTCAAGTAGTGCCAAAAAGCCTTCACATCATTATCGGAAACAAATAATATGTCAAATTTTTCGCTCGAGTTGGAGTCCATGCTGACCCAACTTTCTAAACTCAATGCGCAACAAACTCCTTCTTGGGGCAGCATGAGTCCACAACGCATGGTCGAGCATCTTGCCGATGCACTTTATATGTCTATCGGTAATGGATCTTATGAATTAGAAGTAGCCGAAGACCGCATCGAGCGCATGCAAGCTTGGCTTGAAACCGACAAACCAATGGCTAAAGATGTTCAGGTTTCATTTGCCACGCCTTCTACCCCCTTGCGCAACGACGAACTCGAAACTGCAATAGACGAATTTACCGATGCGTTTTTAGCATTTACAGAGTATTACGAAGAAAACTCATCTCAAACGCACCTTCATCCCTTTTACGGAAACCTAAATGCTTCCCAATGGGCGCGCTTGCACACCAAGCACTTTGCGCATCACTTTGAGCAATTTGGTCTGATTTAATCAAAAATATTTTCAGAGATTAAAATGGGTAGCCCGCTATTTCTTGCATTAGGAATCGGCATCTTGCTTGGCACCCTTAATCATTTCTTTCTAAAATCCAAGGGCCATCATGGCTCAGGTCAATGGTTCTTGCAAATCATTGTCTTCTTCGCCTTGGTATTTAGTGTGCTTAAGTTTTTGCTTTGATATTTTGTGAATTACTTTCCAAACTTCAAACCAGGAATAAACCTCGGGACTGCTTTTTGGTAGTCTTTGTAGGCTGGGTATTTGTTGGCCGATAATTCTTCAGAGAAGTCGGAACTTCCTTTGAATAAAATGACTAGCAAGACACAGCCGCCGATGGTCC
>JAURHO010000024.1 GCA_030833265.1 Crocinitomicaceae bacterium
GAAGAAGTTATCAGGAACATTTACCCAACGCTCAGCTTCTTCACCAGCACTGCGGCGATAAAGTTTTTCACGAGCGATGGAATCGCGCACCCAATGTACAAATTGGCGGTACTCGTTGTTCGAAATTTCAGTAGCATCCATGTAAAAGGCAGGGACTGACACAGTACGCTTACGCGCAGTGTGGAAGCCCATGATGTCTTCATCATCTTCTCCTGCTTGGTATGCTCCAGATGGAACATAAACCATACCCTGCGGCATTTTGCCAGGGCCTAATACGTCCGGATACCAGGTGTCTCTACCACTCACACCTACTAAATTTCCTTCGATGTCGCTACAAGCGTACATGAAGCTAAGAACAAATAGAAAACTAAATAACTTTTTCATTCGTTTGTTTTTGGTTCTGACCTAATCCCAATTTAACTTGCTACAGGTATAACTTCGGGTATAACGTAAGAACAATAAAAATGGTTACACTTTTTTCCTCCTATAACCAACGAGGGTGTCTTGCTTTCGTCTTTGGAGGCGGCGGCAAGAAATAACAATATTTCACGTACATTTCGTGAGAACCTCTTGAAATGCTTGCAAGTTTATTAATGTTGATGTCATATGAGTAACCTACATTGAAATTAGGCATCGGTGAATAACCCGCCATAATGGCAATGGCATCAGATGTTCTGAATGTAAGACCTCCATAAGCAGGATTACCTCCTAGTTCCATCATATAGCGCGCATTGATATCCATAGAATATTTAATGAGGTCTGTACGGACTAAACTTTGGATATCGATATTGTTTCCTGTTCCGAATACGTCTTTTAAAATATAACCACCCATTAAATAGTAGTGACGTGCAGTTTGGAATGAAAGTGCTAGGTTGTTTGGATCAACACTAAGGTCTGATTCTGAAAGGTGCGTGGTTGAAAAACCAGCGTAATAATTTTTGGCTTGGAAATATAAACCAAAATTGGCATCTACAGATGTTGCTGAAAAGCCAGACGGAATAGAAGGATCTTGAGCTGCTGGCAAACCATTTGGCGTAACCCATACTGGATTGATGCCATAATTCATAAAACCAATACCTACACCGACGCCCAAAACACCTGCTCTACCAATTTGAACTGGATAAGAGTAGTTGACCAACATAGTATTCTGAGTAGAAAAACCAATAGCGTCATGGTAAAAGTTTACGCCGATACCACCAGGGAAAAATCTTGTAAGGTTTCCTTCAACATTGAGAATAGCCGAGTTTGGTGCTCCGTTTACTTTATCCCATTGATTGCGATAAATAGAGGTAGCACAAAAACCGTTGTACATGTCAATACCTGTTTTACCAGGGTTGATGCTCATTTTGTCAAACATGAAGTGTGTGACAAGCTTATCTTGCTGTGCGTAAGATGCAAATAGCAAAATGGAAAAAGCAGCAGTTAATAGTCTGTTATTCAATAGCATAAGCTTGGTTTAGCAAGTAAGTAACGGGCGTATTTTCATAGAATACGACAGTTTAAGGTGCTAAAGTAAGGAATTATTGCGGAAAATAAAAAGCTTTTTCTTGTAAAAAGCATCATCCTAATTTCTGATAAGTCTTCCACCAAAGATCAGGTAATTCATTTTTCATTGCCGCTTCGTAGTCTTCTTTATCGCAGGGCACCATATGATGTCTTTCGTATTTTGAACCACTTTGAGGTGGATACGGCACCTCCATCCACCACCTAGCCGATTTGTTGCTTTTATAAAAGATAAGTGTTCTATTTACCTCTTCCATAAAAACACTAAACTTCGTGTAGTCGGCTTTTGAGCCAAATGGGAAATCGGCAACGCGCGCAAAATAGCCTTGTAAGAAATACCAAATGCCTTCAGCTAACAAAGAAGTGCCAATTGGCTGTAAGTCTTGTTCATTAAAAAACCCAATACAGCTTACTTTGTCTGAGATACCAGCATATTTGGTGATTTGGCAGAATTGTGCGGCCGTAAAACCGTTTGGAGCACCAATATTTGAGCCTAAATCTGAAGCTTTGATGGCTTGAAGGTCAACGCTGATGATGTCGGCATTTCTGAGGTGTGGCTCTGCCTTCCTAAAATCTTGATTGAACTCACCTAAACGACAAATATCAAAGAACAATTTTTCAAAAAGCTCATGTGCGGCAGCGCCTGCAAAAGGTTGTTGAAAGCCAACTGCTGAATGATTGAATAAATAGCAAGGTCTGCGCGTGACGATATGGCTTAAAAAATTTGTTGAGTCTAAGGCGGCTTCCGGCTCTCCGATATCTAAGCGGCTGTCAATTGAACAGGTATTGACTAATTGTTCGAGTTGTTCATAGCCTAAATACAAAGCCATCGTGAGGTCTTGGCTGCCTCCAATTATAATTGGGACAATGTTGTTTTTGACCAATTCAGCCACCACACTTGCTACAGCAAAATAGGTATCTTCAATGGTTGCGCCTGGTAAAATGGTGCCAAGATCATATATTTTTTTATCCCAGCTCGTTTCGGGATGTAGCGCATACAAATGCGCTCTGAAATCTGTATTTTGTTTACTAAAACCAACTACCGATCCGCGGTACTCCGGTACTTCAAAAATGGCACAACCTGGTTCTTTGAGCTCAGGGAAATCACCGTCGTTTGCATCAATATAACTGCCCAGTTGAGCAGCATTGAATTGAGCAACCGATGTTATTGGTTGAAAGTAGATGGATAGATCTTTCATTGCGCTAAAATTTTTGCGATATCCGGCTTAAAGTAAAGCGCTGACTTGAGCACCTTGCCATCTTCACGATAAATTGGCTTTCCATTTTCATCTAATTTACTCATATTAGATCGTTGAATTTCATTAAAAACTTCTTCAATTTTATGTTGCAAGCCGTGTTCTAATATTGTACCACACAAAATATACAACATATCTCCAAGAGCATCTGCAATTTCAACAATATCATTATTTTCAACTGCCTCTAAATATTCTTCGTTTTCTTCCTTCATGAGGTTAAAACGCAACTCGACGTCAGCAGCACTTAATTGAGCAGTGGGCTGTTGGTTGTTTTCAATGCCAAATGCGTCGTGAAAACGTGCTACTTCCGAGATAATATTTTTGAATTCCATAATTAATAGTTGAGTAGTTTCTCTATGGCCGTTTTTACTTTATTGGCGTTCGGCAACATGGCGGCCTCTAGGTCTGAATTTAATGGGATGGCCGGCGCATCAACAGATGCAACAATTTCAATTGGGGCATCAAGATTTTTAAAGCAAAGTCTTTGTAAACGGCCAGCTAAACCAAGTGTGAACGTATTTTCTATTGATTCTTCAGTTACTAATAAAATCTTGCTGTGTCGTTCGCAGAGTGCGGTCATGGCATCCATGTCAAGCGGATTGATGCTTCGGAGATCGAGGATTTCAATTTGACCATCATACGAAGCAGCCGCTTCAGTAGACCAGTAAACACCTCGGCCATAAGTAATGATGCCGATTGAAGTGCCTTTTGAAAGTTGCGCTTCATGAGCTTCTTGTACAATTCTAGCTTTACCAATTGGAACGATGTAGTCAGCACTAGGCTCTGTGCTCATGGCGCCTTCAGTCCCAGGGATTTTTGACCAATATAAACCTTTGTGTTCTAGAATAACTACCGGATTTGGGTCGTAGTAGGCCGCTTTGAGCAAGCCCTTGAGGTCAGCACCGGTTGACGGATAAACCACCTTGATACCGCGAATATTGGCTAAAACAGATTCTACACTTGATGAATGGTAAGGACCACCTGAACCATAGGCGCCAATTGGGACGCGAATGACGCAAGAGACTGGCCATTTTCCGTTGGAAAGATAATTAGATCTAGATACTTCTGTGAAAAGCTGATTGAGCCCTGGCCAGATGTAGTCGGCAAATTGAACCTCGACAATAGGCTTTAAGCCAACCGCCGACATCCCGACTGTTGAGCCAATGATGAATGCTTCTTGAATTGGTGTGTTAAAAACGCGGTTGTCGCCGAAGGTTTGTGCCAAGGTAGCTGCTTCGCGAAAAACCCCTCCTAAACGACCACCAACATCTTGGCCATAAAGCAGCGCCTCAGGGTGCTGTTCCATGATTTCTCGCATGGCAAACAAAGCTGAATCTACCATAACGGTTTTCTTCTTTCCTTGTGGGGCGCGCTCCCCTACCTCTTCAGTTACAGGGGTTGGTGCAAAAATATGATCTTGGATGCTTGTTGGGTCAGGATCCGGGGCTTGGAGTGCTTGCTCATAAGCCGCATCAATTTCTTTTCTGACTTTGGCTTCTAGATTGATGAACTCAGCCAAACGGATATCTTGCTGTTCAAGTGCTGCCCTAAGTTTCGGGTAAGGGTCAGCTTTTGCAGCTTCTTCGAGATCATCGCGGTACCACTCTTTGCGGACTCCTGAGGTGTGATGACCCAATAATGGAACTTTTGCATGGATAAGAAAGGGTCTGCGTTCTTTTCTAACTAGTGCGATGACTTCTTCTACGGTTTGGTAACAAGCCCAGAAATCGGTGCCATCAATGGTGCGCGCTTCAATGCCATGAAAACCTTTAATATATTCAGAGATATCTTGCGCCCTCGTTTCTTTTGCGTTTGCTGAGATATCCCAACCGTTGTCTTGGACTAAATAAATGATAGGAAACTGCTTGAGCGCCGCCATTTGGAAAGCCTCAGAAACTTCACCTTCTGTGCAAGAGGCATCTCCTAAAGAACATACGACTACAGGTGCATCTTCAGGACTCCAGTTAGCTATACCTGTTTTTTCTTTGTATTGAATGCCCATGGCAACACCAGTGGTAGGGATGGCCTGCATACCCGTTGCTGAAGACTGGTGTGGGATTTTTGGTAAATCTGGGCGATTCAAAGATGGATGTGAATAGTAAGTGCGGCCACCTGAAAATGGATCGTCTTTTTTAGCAAAAACCTGGAGCATAAGCTCTTCGGGTTTCATGCCAATTCCGAGCAACAAGCTGTCATCGCGGTAGTACGGTGAAACCCAGTCTTGGGCTTTGAGCTGCATACCAACAGCCAACTGAATGGCTTCGTGCCCGCGCGATGTAGCGTGAACATATTTGGCAGTTACTTCTTTATGCTGCTCGTATTTTTCAGCCATCGTTTTGGCAGTGCACATGAGTTCAAATGCGCGCCACGATAGATCTTTTTGTTTTGATTGACTCATTTTTTCAATTCGGTTGAGCAAATATACACAATGCTCTTAGATGAAGGCCTGCTTCAATTACTCAAGACTTTGGTATTTTTGTGAAAAAAATCAAGATGTTGGGATTGAAAATGGCAACAGACCCGCGTTGGGTGAAAATTGTCGAAAAGAATATTGAAGAAATTTTAGTGGACCACGCCTACTGCGAGCAAAAAGCTGCGAGCAATGCCATTTCTATGATTGTTCAGTATCCGCAGTATCCTGATTTAGTTGCCGCCATGAGCGCCATTTGCAAAGAAGAAATGGAGCACTTTGAAATGGTACATCAAAAACTACAAGAAAGAGGTTTGCAGCTCGGTTTTGAGCGCAAAGATCCTTATGTCAATGACCTTTCACTCTATTTAAAGCATGGCAAAACAAATAGCACGCCTGCAGGCGTTTTTGTCAATAAAATGCTTTTTGCAGCCATGATTGAAGCCAGAAGTTGTGAGCGTTTCAAAATTTTATCTGAGCAAATTAATGATGCAGACTTGCGCGAGTTTTACAGAAGCCTCATGGAAAGTGAAGCACGCCATTACACGACTTTTCTTGGTTTCGCTAGAAAATACGGCCAAGGCATAGATGTCGACAAAGCTTGGAAAGAATTCTTGGGCTTTGAAGCCGAACTAATGGAAAGTTACGGCAAAAAAGAAACGATGCACGGTTAGGCGCATCGTTTCAAAAATTGGTGGTGCTAGACTAATTTAAAACGAGAGTAAAATTCCGGCATTCACACCACGCACCTTCGGGGCAGATCCTTCGTTAAAGACATCCGTCAGGCCATAAGTCATGTATAAACTCCAATCTCCGTAACCTACAGTTGCCATGAGGCTTGCTTGGAATGGATTGAATTGAAAATCATCTTTAGTTTTGTCTTTGTTTTTCTTGCCATCAGCTTCCCATTTTTGCTCTTGACGGGCATCAATACGAATACCACCAACAACCCCTGCTGAAATATTCCAAGCTTTATCTGGATTTTTGTTAGTGCTGATTTGCAATAGAAGTGGCGCTTGCAAATAAGAAGAAGTCAGGACGTTTTTTGTGTAATTGACACCTGTGTTGATTCCGATCAGGGTATCGTTTACAACACCTAAATCATAGTTGCCTTTCAAAGCATATCGGTTCCACTGGATGCCTAAGCCGGTGACTACACCAAGATAATCATTGATGATTGGGAAACGTTTTTCAGCCAAATTCAATTGGATGCCTATACTTTTAGCAGGGTCCAGTGTCAAGAAACCTAGTTCTGAGGCTGTGGCGATTTGATTGTTGGCATTTATAAAACCGTTAGCATTGATCCCTAAACCCGACCAAATAGCATTTCCTTCTTCATTATCTTTTTTACATTCCTCATCATGATGATCGGACCAATTATCAGCCATTTCTTCGTCGTTTTCGATGATTACTCTTTCATCGATGATAATTTTACGCTGACCTTTAGGAATCTCACCTCCCCCTAAATCCTCAAGTTTGTTAAGATCTAGGTCTGTCAAATCCTTGGAGCCAAGAATGACAATTTTCATGTTACCAATTTTGATTTGTGTGGTATCAGAAGATCCGTCTACAGTAGAACGAAGAATAGTAGTATCCATGAAAACATCGACACGGGTAACCATAGAATCATTCAAATAGATACTTTTCATTTCTTCGGTAAGCATGGAATCCATTTGATCGATGCGACCATTGATCATGATGATCGTGGTGTCATTGCCCTGAATTTTGACAATTTTCTTGGTTTCGTTTTGCTGTGCAAATAAGGCGAAACCTGCTACTAAAAATGCTGAGAGTAATTTAATTTTCATTTTTTAATTGATTTTAAAGCTTAAGACGGGGCGTGTTGCTATTTGTTACAATTATTTTTTTGCGCGGTTGCGTTCAATACTGATAGGGCCTAATTGAAACACGATTTTATCGGTGTTGGTGCCTTCCTCTACGTCATAGCGAACAGGAATACCAATAGTTTCACTCGCATAACGCGCCATTGTTTCATAGCGGAGGTCTGTAGTTGGTGTAGTGGTGCCAAACAAGCGCTCATTTGTTTTTTGGAGTAAGAAAGTTTTGACCGTGACCGGTTCTTTTGCTAAAGCACTTTTTACTACCTGACCGTTTCCTTGTTCGGAAACGATTGGATTAGTATTTCGATTGGCTTGCGGCAAGCCTAAGGAAGTTTGATTGTTATTATTTGCCAATGTTGCTTGATTGACATTTTGAGCTACTAAATTTTCCGGATTGACTTGCGCTGAAGGGTAAACTTCCTCTACAATGCAATCACGTGGTGGAAGATCAACGATGTGCGGATGCACAGCGGTCTGCGGATTTATATTGCTCGCGAGTAATTCCGAGGAAGCCGATTCTGTATGATTATTAATTACTTTTTTACTTGCTTTTAAATGGGCCTGAACAAGAGATTTTTTCTGAATGAAGCCAGGTTGCTCATTTTGACGGCCCACTAAAAATATAGTCAGTAAAATTGCAGCGGCTGAAGCGCTGATTGTGGCGACAACAGATTTGAATTGAAAGCGGCGAATTGGCGCATCTTTCAAAAGCGTTTCAATTCGTGGATAAGTAATGTCGAGATCTGGCTGTAATTGGGTAAGTTGAATTTGCGTTGCAACTTTTTGGTAGGAGGCGTCTTGTTCTAGTTGTTTTACTAGATGCTGCTCTTCATTAGTTAAGGTACCTTCTAAATTTCCGATGGCTAGTTTTTCATAGGGATGCCCTTCTTCGCTAGCGTAGCTCGATAAATTTTCAAAGTTTGCTTTAAGTAAAGATGGCCCTGAATAAGTTTGCTGTGAAGGATGAAGAGAGATTGGTTCCTCTAAATCGAATCTAAGATCGGGGTTTTCAGCGAGTAACTCATTTAATAATGCAGCTTGCTCAGTGGAGAGCGTACCATCATGGTAAGCTAAAATTAAATCTGCTATTTGAACTTCTGTTAGTTTCATATTAGTACCTCCATTTTACCAATATATTGTTTTAAAAAGCGGCGCGCTCTGAAAATGTAAACCTTTACTTGGTCTACAGAAAGCGCCGTCATTTCGGCTATTTCTTGGTAGCTGTAACCTTCGAAATCTCGGAGGGTAAGTACCGTTCTTTGGATGTCATTGAGTTGGGCAACACCTTCGTCGATGAGTTGCTGAACATCGTGTGCCACACCTGGGGTTTGCACCGGATCGGGTAAGGAACTGAGATGCTGTTGTTGGAGACTTTGTCTGCGGCTGCGGTCAATTTGTAGATTTACCACCGTTCTGAATAAGTACGATTTGACGCGCTGGTAATCAACGGTATCAAGGCGCATCCAGAGCCGTTCAAAGGCATCTTGGACAAAATCTTGGGCAAGTTCGGTGTCTCTGACGTTCTTTAAAGCAAAACGATAGAGGCCATCCGAAAATTCGCGGACACAAATGTTATATTCCTGTACAGTCATCGTGACATCCTGAAGACGACGTCAAACTTCTTTTGTTACAAAAAAAGTTTTTATTGCTTGTATTTATCTTGGTACTTATGATAAAGTGCTTCTTGGAAATTGGTCGTTGGGCAAAACTTGCCATTGATAAGAATCAGGCTCACGGCATTGGTTTTCATATCAAGTGCAGGGCCTTTTGAAACAAAAAATGTCGCCTTTTTGCCAGCGGCTAAGGTCCCGTAATCTTGGTCAATGCCCATGATCTTGCAAACATTTAAAGATACAGTTTGCAGGGCTTCTTCTTCGCTGAGACCGTATGCCATCGTGGTTCCTGCCTGAAAAGGTAAGTTTCTGGTGTTCATGGCTTGCATATCACCGTCATTTTGAAGACAAAACAAAATACCCTGAGCTTTGAGCAAGGCCGGCATGCGATAAGGTTGATACGTGAGGTCGTCTTCATGTCTAGGCAAACTATGAATGCGATTGAGCATTACGGGTATTTTTGAATCTTTGAGTTTTGGACCCACCAAGTGTGCTTCGTCGCCACCTACAATCACTGGGAAGGGCAAAGCAAACGCTTGTGCAAAATCGATGACATCTACAATTTGTTGAATACTTTCAGCATGAATATAGACTCGCTTTGTGCCTTTGAAACACGCTTTCATAGCTTCAATTCTGAGCTCAACAACCGGTTCTGTGCGGTCAAAAGCCGCCGCCTTGGCTGTATTGAAAAAATTATAAATCAGTTGCTTATCTTGCGCATAGGTTTCTTTGTTCGAGGGCCAGTTCACATGGATGCCATCATTGGCAACAATTGTTGCATCCTCCCAGTTCCAGCCAGATAAATTCATGATGGCAGAGGTGCCTGAAATGAGGCCTCCTCTGGGCGTGGCTTGAGAAATGAGCACGCCATTCGTTCTAACCGTCTCGACCACTCGCGATTCGACATTAAAGGCAATTTGTGCACGCACATGCGGATTCCAGGTCCCGACATCGTTGAAGTCACGGGTAGCTCTTACTGCATCAATTTCGGTAAGACCCAAGGTGTTGTTTGCTGAAACCAACGCCGGGTAAATATGCTGACCTTTGAGTTGAATGATGGTATCCCAATCTTTTGGGTCGAAAGTTTGTGTGAGGGCATTTTTGACAAACGCAATGCGGTCATTGACCACCCCAATGGCAGCAGACTCCATGACCTGACCGTCGCCGATATGCGCTACACCATTGAGCAGCAAGATGCGTTGTCCGTTTGCAACTAATTGCCATCCGAGGCAAAAAAATAAAAGTAACTGCTTCATGATTAATGGGTATTTTCTTGGGTTTCTGCTTCTTCGCCAAGGGTGTCACAATGGAAGTGTTTTTTCACTTTCTTCTGAGGTGCTTTGCTTGGCTCTCCCAACTCGTTGGAGGCCAACATGATGCCTAAAATGCGATTGCGTTCTTGCTGAATCATGGTCAGTTTGGCTTCCTGAACAGCTTCTTCATAGTAAATTACACCATCGACAAGCGTTAGAGATGCTCGGGCTGTAATGCTGAGCGGGTTGGCAGTCCATAAAACTAAATCGGCATCTTTGCCCGCTTTCACACTGCCCATTTGCTGGTCGAGGTGTAGGATTTTTGCCGGATTCAGTGTCACTAATTTCCAAGCCTCTTCTTCTGTCATGCCGCCATATTTGATGGCTTTGGCTGCTTCCTGGTTCAAGCGGCGCCCCATTTCAGCATCGTCTGAATTCAGACAAACCAAGACTCCTTGTTGTTGCATGAGGGCTGCGTTGTAAGGAATGGCATCATTGACTTCAAATTTATAAGCCCACCAGTCGGAAAAAGTTGAGCCAGCCACCCCGTGCGCTTTCATTTTGTCCGCTACTTTATAACCTTCTAAAATGTGGGTAAAGGTATTGACCCTGAAGCCCATGGAATCTGCCACGTGCATCAGCATATTGATCTCTGACTGAATGTAAGAATGGCAAGTGATGAAGCGTTCTGAACGCAAAATTTCAGACAACACCTCTAATTCGAGGTCAACCCTTGGTGCTGTTTTTGATTTACCCGCTTTGTAGTCGTTCCACTCTTTTTGATAAGCTTTGGCGCGATAGAAGCCGTCATAGAAAACTTGCTCAACGCCCATGCGGGTTTGTGGAAAGCGAACGGTGTTGAAGTCACCCCAGTTGGCTTGCTTGACATTCTCTCCGAGTGCAAATTTGATGAATTTAGGAGCGTTGTCTATGAGCAATTCTTCTGGTGTTTGTCCCCATTTGAGTTTGATGAGGGCCGATTGACCACCAATAGGGTTTGCGGAACCGTGCAAGAGTTGTGCAGCTGTAACGCCTCCTGCAAGCTGTCTATAAATATCGATATCGTCGGGGTTCACGACATCGGCAATGCTGACCTCGGCCGAAATGGATTGCCCTCCTTCGTTCACGCCCTTTGAAATAGCAATATGCGAGTGTTCATCGATAATGCCACTTGTTAAATGAAGTCCTTTAGCGTCAACTACTCTAGCTCCGGCCGGTGCTGCGATGGATTGGCGGCTCACCTTAATGATTTTTCCGTCCTGTACTAATACATCGGCCCCAACTAGAATGCCTTCTTTTTCGTTGGTCCAGACTGTAGCATCTTTGAATAAAATAGTTTTGGTTTTTTGCACTTCCATATTTCCAAAAGCCATATTTGGAAACCAAACTGCACCGTTGTGTAGCGTATCCGGCTTCAGACTGGTTAAGGGTTGAAGTTCGGTTTTTTTGTTTTGAATGGCTGACCAACGGATCCAGGCGCCTTGCGCATTGGTGCCCTCACCTTCTAAAACGGCCCCATCTTTCAAGACTTTACCATGTAATTGAATGAGCTGTTTTTCAGTTTGCCCCAAAGACAAAAACTGGATGGAAATGTCTTGTTGATTCAAGATGACATTTGCTTTTGTGCTGAGCGTGTCCGTACCTTTTACAAGCATCGCTTTACCTTGAGGGCGCTCAGGCGTCCCGCTGAGTTGCAAACCGTAAGTTTGATTTTCGAAGCGAACGGTATAGCTGCCAATAATTTGTGCTGTATTTGGGGTTTTCCAAATTTTTTGTTCCCCTTGATTCCATGATGCTAATAATTGGGCTTCATGTGTGAAAGGATTGCCGTTGTAGACAGAAAAACTCGCCAATTTACCCACTTCTAAAGTACCAATTTGGGCATCAAGACCAAGCCAAGCAGCTGGGATAGTCGTGAGTGCGGCCAGTGCTTGCTGGGGTGTTAAACCACGGTTAATAGCCTTGCGCAAGTTGGTCCAGAATTGATCTGCATTTTTTAGACCCTGAGTACTAATAGCGAAGTCCATTTGCTGCTTTGCTATCAAAGCAGCATTGGCAGGAGCAAGTTCCCAATGTTTGAGATCGCTAAGCGGAATTTGACTGGCTAAGTAAGGATCTTTGACGTCGTAGGCCTCCGGAAAATTAAGCGGTAAAATCAGCTTGGCTTGGAGGGCTTTGAGCGTTTGAGCAATGGCATATTCATTGCCTGAACCGACATAAATAAATGAACTTTTGAATTCTTTGGCAATTTTTTCGGCACGCAGAATTTCATATTTGTCTGAGGTTTTGAAAAAGGTCGGCAAAGTGTAAATACTTTGCCATTGATTCAAAGATTCAGAATAAGGAAGTTTGTTTGCATTGGCTTGGTAGTAAGTTAAATCATATAAAGCCTGGCGCAAAAGCGCAATGGCGCCCATTTGTGAGGATGGATACCCTTGATGGCTGCCTCCTTTTTCAAAAGAATAAAATTGTGCCGCTTTAGCTTTGATGATCTGACGGTGCACAGGGCCCTCGCCTAAGCCAACAAAAGCCCCACTTCCCCTGACAATGCCGTCTGTAAAATGCGTCAATGCAAAGCCAAATCCAGCCTGTTGGAGTTGTTCAACTTTAGCTGCTTGATATTGATACGTGGCAGATGCCGCAAGCTCTGGGTGTACCGCTTCGTTCCAATAATAAGCGCCCTCTTTGTTGGACTCCATTTGTGGTCTCCAGCCACCGCCTTCGTATTTAACTGGTTCTAGACCTACATCTGAATACAGTTCGACAAAGGATGGAACAATATATTTTCCGGTATAATCAATGACTACCGCTCCTTCTTGCTTGATTTGCTTTGCGACTTTGATGATTTTTCCATCTTTAATAAGTAAATCGGTGGCCTGGACAGTTTCGCCGGGCTTGATCATTATGGTGGCATTTTGCAGTAAAATGTAGGAAGGGGTTGTGGCTTTGACCCCATTTTCAGGGCCAAACTGAGCCTTTAATTCGAGCGAAAAGAAGACGCTCAAAAAGAATAATAAAAAGCTTGCTTTCATAAGCTGTGAAAATACAAATTCTTCAAGAAATAAATGAGGTGAGGCTTACCGAACTAAACATATTTAAGCGCCTCGCGTTTCGCTAAGCCTTGTAAGTTCTCTTCAAATACAACCTGCGTCACCCAACTCGGGTTCCACTTGGAAACCTCGCGCAGCGTCCATCCGATGGCCTTTTGAATAAAAAACTCTTTGTTCGGTTTAAAAGTGCGGATGTAATATTGCAGTAGATCTAGGTTGGTTTTTTGCTTGTATTTCAATTGATGAATAAGCAAAGTGCGGTGCAACCAAAAATGTTCTGATTCTTCCCACTCTTTAGCCAAAACTTGAAATTCTTTGGGGAATTTGGCGGCAAAATGCCCAACACTATGGGACGCAATCAAGTCAAGAGAATCCCACCAAGTTTGATTGCTCAAAATAAATGTAAAAAAAGGACCGTCTGTCGGTTGAGCAATTTTTTTGTAATTGGCTAGTAAATAATCAATGGCAATGTATTGCACCTCGCGGTATTGGTTGGCCCAACATTCATAAACGAAATCGTGGGAAGCATCGGGTTTGATCGAAAGAAGTTGTGCTTTGTGTTTTTTAAAAATTTCTTTTCGCGGGCCAGACATCACGCCTAAAAAAGAAAAATGGTTTTTCATGTAGGCTTCCATCAGTTCTACCCGATTTGGATCCCTGACAAGCTCCAAAGAATGTTGAATGTCTTGAACTATTTCATGCATGCTGAAAAAATAAAAAATGGCAAATCATAAGCCGGGTTCTGTACCAATGGCTGCACGCAGCTTTGGTGTCTATCATTTATCTAGCTCCAAACTCACGCTTGGAGTCCATCAACCTACCCTCCGAGTCAGGCGAGCAGCCCTCTCTGCTTGCGCAGGCCCCGGTATATTTGGTCTTTCAGCTCGTAAGGTTTACCCTGCCCTGCTTATCACTAAGCAAGCGGTGGGCTCTTACCCCACCTTTTCACCTTTTCCTCGGTAAACCGAGGTAGTTTAATTTTCTGCGGCACTTTCTGTACCACAACCATCGCTAGTTGCAGCCCTTCCTGTTAGGAAGTACGATGCTCTGTGCTGCCCGGACTTTCCTCTTTTCAAATGAAAAGCGATAGACTGATTTGCCGCAGCAAAGGTATTAAAGTTTAACGAGCTTTCTGACGAAACTGCCTTTGGAGCTATGCAGCATGATCGTGTAGGTTCCGGATGGCAGCATAGAAAGGTCGATATAGCCAACATTGCTAGCATTTTCCTCGACTTGAACTACGGTGCCAATTGAATTCATAATCTCCATTCGTTCCAATAAAATTGGCGTTTGAAAGAAAACTAAATCGGAGCAAGGATTTGGTGAAAGCACCAATTGTTCATCAAGTTCAGTAATTCCGGCATCGAGTCCTAAATAATTATCTTGGTATTCAATGGAGGTAATTCCTTGCCCCTGCTGACCAAAACCACCTTCAATGACCTTGAGTAAATAGTCTTTTTTTCCGTTTGTCCACCACTCGTATTCGGTGGTCGTGAAACTTGGCGGAGCAATCCAGGCACCTTGACCAAAAAATGTCTGATAAATAGAATCTGTTTCTTCGATATCGTGGCGAATTCTAAGCGCTTGAAAAGTGCCATAAGGAGTGGTGAGTGTGCCCCAGCCATCTACCGTTGAGGTGCGGTGGCGGTGCTGAATAAATTTGATATCGGCTGCCGGATTGAGGTCAACGTAAGTATAACCTCTTGAGCTATAGGTGTCATTGAAATTTAATGGCAATTGGTACCTGGTTTCAATGGTGTCAGATTTAAACGGCAAACCCTGACCTTGAACGTCAATAGAATAACCTATACTGGTGATGGCGGCACTTGATCTTTTCGAATATTGGGCTAGGTTTGATAATTCAATGGGAAGAAAAGCTGAAAATTGGTCGATTGGCAACGCAGTTGAAGCATTGTAATAACTGGCTCGGTAAGGAGTCGAGGCAATAGGGCCATAGGTGGCAATAATCAAAAAGGAATTGAAATTTAACGCTTCATAGCTTTTTAAAGATTGAGTTTGGGCACTTAATTGCGAGAAATCCCAGGTGGCATTTGGCCCTGTAGTTTGAAGATCGAGTGGCAACGGCGCTGCTTGGCTATAGCGGATGGTGTCGTCGGCATTGGCATGATCGGCAACAGCCACTGTTATTTGGGCAAAAATTTGCGGACTAAAAAATAAGAGTAAAGTGCTGAAGACTAATTTCATGGTTCGAGTTTGCAGATAAAATTAGATTTTTTATTCGACTTAGAGATGCTAACTTTACATCATGTCAACAGCAATTGAAGCATATTACCACACTTGGGAATCAGAGCTGACCCTGCTGCGCACCGATGACCCCTTGGTCAATATCGATTTCAACAAAGTAGTTGGCGAACCTGCGGCCCTTTGGGAAGGAACATCAATTGCTCATTCTATACTCAAAGAAACCAGAAAAATTAAACGCGAACAAGGTATTGACGCCTTGGTCATGACAACCGGCGTGGTGCATTGGCAAAAAGGTGAAAAAAGTATACAAACACCTGTTTTTCTGCACGAAGCACTTAGTTTTCTGGCCGAGCAAAAAAACATAGAATTTGCAGAACAGCCCGAACTCAATCCATTTGTCAAACTTTACCTGAAGAATGAATGGCAAATAGAAGCGCCAGACAATCCAAGTGTTGAGTGGATCGAGATGCTCATACAGAAAGGTGTTTTTGTAAGTTATACTCCTGCAACTTATATTGGAAATTTCCATCCGCAGCGCTATGAATTAAGAAGGGAATGGGAAGCCCTCAAAACTCAAAAAGCGTACTCAACGGCCCTGCTTCAGGTACTCGGCGATTTCGACCAGGAGACAGTACAAACAAGTAAAAATTACAAAGCCACCATTTCAGCCCTGGATCCAGATCAAAAAAAGGCCCTAGAATTGGCTGCGAGCACCTCTTGTGTCATTTACGGCCCACCAGGAACTGGTAAATCGGCGGTCTTGAGTAATTTTTTAGCACAACTCAT
>JAURHO010000229.1 GCA_030833265.1 Crocinitomicaceae bacterium
GCTCAAGGCCCCTGACAACGCCAATCAAGAAAACGATTGGCACACTTGGTGCCCCGGTGCAATTATAGGTGAGGTAATTGATACGCCTCTGAATCCAGTACTTTATTCGAAATAAATATGCAGCTCAAGTATTTGTGTACTTTTTGGGGTTGTGAAACGCTAAGTGCCACAGACTTTTTAGATAAAGTGCTGTACGAGGGTTATGATGGTGTAGAAATCAATTTTCCTGATGATCCTATTTTTATTGAAGAATTCTTAAAGCGCTTAAAAGAAATTAGGGCCACAAGCCACCCAGACTTCGTTTTTATTGCGCAGCAAGTTTTGGATCCGCAACAAGAAACAGTAGCCCAATATCAAGAACGCCTCCTCAAGCGCCTTGAATTTTTAATAGGGCTTCAACCCGACGCCATCAATTCGCATACGGGTAAAGATTTTTTTGATTTTTCTTCAAACCTTGCCATCTTGCAAGCAACTGAAAATTTGGCAAAAGAAAGCGGCATTCCGATTTGGCATGAAATACATCGCGGGCGTTTTTCTTTTCATTTAAAGACCTTATTGAGTTACCTAGAGGTGCTACCAGCGCTCAAGTTAATTGCTGATTTTTCTCACTTTTGTGTGGTTTCAGAAAGCAGCTTGCAAGATCAACAAGACTTACTTTCTAAAATTTATCCGCACATTGTTCATATCCATGCCAGAGTAGGTTCAGCGCAAGCTGCTCAGGTCACGCATCCTTTTGCACCTGAATGGAACACACAATTAAAAACTTACTTGTCTTGGTGGCAAGAAATCATTGACCTTCAAAGCAAAACTAAAAAATCATTTTTCACGATTACACCTGAGTTTGGACCTGTTCCATATATGCCTTGCGCGCCATTTACTTTGGTACCCACCGCAGATCAGCAGCAAATCAATTTGGAAATGAAGACATATTTACAAGCAAATCTAAAAGCTCATGCGTTTAACTAAGCAACTGATCTACGGCTTTATTTGTTTACTGTTTCCATTGACCGCAATCAAGGCACAACAGCACAGCCACTTTGTCAAGCCTTTGATCGGAACCGATGGCACAGGTCATACCTTTCCTGGGCCCTCTATGCCTTTTGGGATGGTGCAGCCAGGTCCTGATAACCGCGATTACGGTTGGAATCATACCAGTGGCTACCAGTTTCAAGATACTTTTCTAATGGGGTTTTCGCAGACGCGTTTTAGTGGAACCGGTATCAATGAAATGGGCGATGTCTTGCTCTTGCCCATCAATCCGAAAAAAGAACAAGGTAAAAATGGCTACGATAAAACTTCAGAGGCAGCCAAGGTGGGTTATTATTCGGTCACAAAAAACGATGGTGTTAAAGTTGAATTGACTTGCACACAGCGTGTTGCGTTTCATCAATATACCTTCCCAGAAAGCGCCGCTCAAGTTTTGGTCGATCTTCAGCACGGCTTGCGTTTTGTCTTCGACCCAAACGATGCCAAAGCACTAGTCATAGAAAGCAGTGTCAAAATTGAAAATGACCACACCATTTCTGGCTATTGTTCAACTGATAATTGGGTCAAGCGCAAGTATTTTTTCACGCTTACTTTTGATCAACCCTTCATCAATTCAAAAGAACTATTGAAAAAAGACAATGAAAAGGCACCAAGGTTTCTTTTAGACTTTCAGTTGACTGCATCAAAGGTGCTGAAGGTTAAGATCGCGCTTTCATCGGTTGATATAGCAGGCGCTCAACAGAATATGGAAGCCGAATTGAATCACTGGGATTTCAAACGTGTGACCATTCAAAATAAAACTGAATGGGATCATTACCTGAATCGTGTCGATATTCAAGCACCTCACAAAAAGAAAGAACTGTTTTATACCTCGCTCTATCATTTGCTGTTGCAGCCCTCCAATATTTCCGATATTGACGGTCGTTATCGCAATGCAAATGATAGCATTTGCTTAGCGCCATATAAGGCCTATTATTCTACGCTTTCAATTTGGGATATTTATCGCGGAGCTTTTCCGTTGCTACAAATCATTGCTCCTGAAAAGATAGATGGCATTGTTCAATCTATGCTTTTGCATCACCAAGCAAAAGGGTTTTTGCCAATCTGGACCGCTTGGGGGCAAGACAACTATTGCATGATTGGCAATCACGCCATACCGATGATTTTGTCAGCGTATCAAAATGGCTTTACTGGTTTTGATGCCAATGCCGCTTTGGAGGCCATGCTGGAAACTAGCACCAAAAGTCATATCAATTCGGATTGGGAGCTTTACAATCAATATGGTTATTATCCTTTTGATCAATTAGATAACGAGTCGGTATCCAGAACGCTTGAAAGTGGCTATGACGATTGGTGCGTGGCTGAAATGGCAAGGAAACTTGGTAGGTCCGATATTTATTTGACTTTTGAAAAAAGAGCGAAATACTACCAAAATTTATATGATCCTGCTTCCACATTTTTTCGTGGGAAAAATACGAGCGGCCAATTCCGGACGCCTTTTGACCCGCTGATGGCCACTTCGCCTTTAAATAACCCTGGCGATTACACCGAAGCCAATGCTTGGCAGTATTTCTTCACCCCGGCTCAATACGATGTAAATGGCTTGATTGAATTGCTGGGTGGTCAGCAACAATTTACCCAGAAGCTGGATGAGTTTTTTACCACAAAATCTCAAAATCCCAATAAGTTTTTGGGTCAAGAAGCGATGATCGGACAGTATGCGCACGGAAACGAGCCCAGTCATCACATC
>JAURHO010000230.1 GCA_030833265.1 Crocinitomicaceae bacterium
TGGTCATCCGGGGCGTATTTCGATCGAATGTATTGACGATGATCGGAGTCAAGGGGCAATGGCGGTACAAAATTGGCAATCACTTGAATCTCGTTGGTCACTTTAAAATGTGCTAAAGTGTCTCGCTTCAAACTTTCGGAAACTGCAGTGACAGCGTCGGACTGATTGATACAGAAAGTAATGACTGGCTCAAACGAAGGGTCTTTACCAACCAAAGTGATATCAGTGCCGTGCAGCGTTGTTACAAATGGGATTTCAATGCCCTCGGCACGCAGAATTTGCTGAGCCATAAAAGCGGCAGAAGCATGCGGAATGGCATAATGCACGTGTAAAATGTCGAGCCCTTCATATTTGACTACATCGACCATTTTACTGGCCAATTGGGTTTCATAGGGTTGGAAATCAAACAAAGGGTAGTCAGTGATAGAAACTTCGTGATAGAAGATGTTTTCACGGAAAGAACCCAAACGAACGGGTTGAGAATATGTGATGAAATGAACCTGATGACCTTTTGCTGCAAGCGCTTTGCCGAGTTCAGTTGCAACGACGCCACTGCCTCCAAAGGTTGGGTATAGTACAATGCCTATTTTCATTAGTGCTGATCGAGGGGAATAAAGAAAGTGAGTCTGTAAATAATTGGTAAAATGCGGACAACCTGCCCGTATTCATTTTTGATTTTAAACGAATAACTACTGCGAAATGGACTATTTGGCGCATTGATGACGTCATAGAACAATGCCGCATTGAGTCGGATTTTATCTCCGAGCTTGAGGTAAAAACCTCCACCCACCATCAAAGTTGCCGACCATGGCCGAACCACTTGCTGCGGATTGGCGAAGCTGAACGGACTTTTAAGGTATTGGAATTCAACGCCTCCAAATATTTTTTCTTGATAGCGAAGATGCGCAAAAACACCACCGCCCCAAGTAGTCATTTGGCTTTGCATTCCTAAATTATTGGACCAAATGCGCTGCACACGAAACGAGGGGCCCACTAAAAGATTTTCAGAAAGGCGTGCTGCATATTTCAATTCTCCTCCTAAAGCCCCGCCCACATTGGAGAAACCAATATAGGGTTCAAGACCAAGTTCAGCTCCTTGGTACTTTAATTGTGAAAAAGCCAGCTGAGGGATAAAAATTAAGGCAAGAAAAAGCTGTTTCATTTTGTATATTTCTAACAAAGATACGGGATTTGCACCCTCATTGCTTCTTTGTATCTTTGCAAAAATTTTCAAATGAAATTACTCGACGGAAAAGCCACCGCAGCCCAGATTCAAGCCGAACTTGCAGCAGCAGTTCAAGCCAGAAAACAAGAAGGTAAAAAAATACCACACTTGGCGGCTATTTTAGTCGGTAATGATGGTGGCTCAGTATCTTACGTAACTTCCAAAGTGAAGGCTTGCGAAGCCATTGGTTTTGAAAGTACCCTCATTAGATACGACGAAACGGTGCCCGAAGATATTTTACTCGAAAAAGTTCAAAGCCTCAATGTAGACCGCAGTATTGACGGTTTCATTGTTCAATTACCACTTCCAAAGCACATCGACGAACTCAAAATTACCCAAGCCATAGACCCTAAAAAAGATGTAGATGGCTTTCATCCGCGCAATTTGGGCAACATGATCTTGAATTTACCTGGTTTTTTACCAGCCACACCAGCCGGTATCATGGAACTCATGCGCCGAAACAATATTGAAACAGAAGGTAAAAATTGTGTCATTTTAGGGCGCAGTAACATTGTAGGCACCCCACTTTCAATCATGCTTGCCCGCAACACGAATCCGGGAAATTGCACGGTTACTTTAGCACATTCCAAAACTAAAAACATCAAAGCACTTTGTCGTGAGGCAGACATTTTAATTGCGGCTATTGGCAGGCCCAACTTCGTAACGGCTGACATGGTCAAGGAAGGTGCTGTCATCATTGATGTGGGCACAACCCGCGTAGATGACGCCACACGTGAGCGTGGCTGGCGTTTGGTCGGTGATGTCAAGTTTGATGAAGTGGCGCCAAAAACAAGTTTTATTTCACCAGTACCAGGTGGCGTTGGCCCCATGACCATTGCCTCTTTAATGATGAACACGTTAAAGGCGATGGAACTCAAAGCCAAATAAATGAAACAGACTTTTCAAATTAACGGAGACTACATCGAGCTCATTGGCCTACTCAAAGCCATGGGTATCGCTGAAACAGGTGGGCACGCCAAAGCAATTGTCGAAGAGGGTTTGATCATTCGCAACGGTGAAGTAGAGCTGCGCAAACGCGCCAAACTCATTGCCGGTGATGTCATCGAACTAGAAGACCTGCAAATCGTATTGCAATAGCTAAAAACCAATTTCTATTTGATACTTCTGAAATCCTGACCGCTTTTAACGCTTAATAAGGTTTCGTAAATCAGACGGATACAATTTTCTACATCAGATTTTTCTACCATTTCAACCGTAGTGTGCATATATCTCAGCGGTAAGGAAATCAACGCACTTGTCACCCCTTCATTCGAGTAGGCAAAGGCGTCGGTATCTGTACCTGTGGAGCGTGATGCCGCTGCGCGCTGAAATGGAATTTTATTTTTTTCTGCCACCTGAATAATCTGACGTAGAAAGTTATTCTGAACCGCTGGACCATAAGTTAATACGGGTCCTTCCCCAGATTTTTGGTCACCGTTTTCTATTTTACTCACCATTGGAGTTCCCGTATCATGACAAACATCGGTAATTAACGCAACATCTG
>JAURHO010000231.1 GCA_030833265.1 Crocinitomicaceae bacterium
TGAGATGTGGCATCTGAACCAGCTTCTGGTTCTGACAAACAAAAGGCACCAATTTTTTCACCTTTGGCAAGTGGAACCAAGTATTTTTGTTTTTGTTCTTCGGTTCCGAAATGTTCTAGACCCCAGCAAACCAATGAGTTGTTCACGGACATACAAACAGAAGTTGAAGCATCAACCTTAGAAATTTCTTCCATGGCTAAAACATAAGAGAGCGTGTCCATGCCACTTCCGCCGTATTTTGGATCTACCATCATACCCATAAAGCCGAGCTCGCCGAGTTGCTTGATTTCCTCAGCAGGAAATTTCTGTAGGTTATCTCTTTCAATCACGCCAGGCTTGAGGACGTTTTGCGCAAAATCGCGGGCAGCTTCCTTAACGGCTAGATGTTCTTCAGTGAGTTCAAAATTCATGTTGACTGATTTATAATTTTAATTTTGACAAAAATAAACGAATTCCCCTATTCTTGAAAGCAAAAGACCTGAATAATCTACAGCTCATCGGACTCATGTCGGGCACCTCGCTTGATGGCCTTGATATAGCGCATGTAAAATTTCATTTTTCAAGTAATCAAAACGTTGATTTCGAAATTCTTAATGCCGCAACAATTGCCTATCCCCAAGCACTTTTGGACCGCTTAAAATTGAGTACCGAACTCAATGGTTCAGACTTATTTCAGTTGCACCACGATCTTGGTTTGTATTACGCCGCTTGTGTGCAGGACTTTTCGCAAAAAAACGAAATTGACTACGCTCAAATCGATGCCATTGCGGCTCACGGACAAACCATTTTCCATCGACCAGACTTAGGTTATACCGTTCAAATTGGCTGTGGTGTAACACTTAATTATCATACGGGGATTCCTGTAATCAATGATTTTCGCACCCTCGACGTTGTAGCAGGCGGGCAAGGTGCGCCATTGGTGCCACTGGGTGATGCCTTACTTTTTGCCAAAAAAGCAGATGGATTTTTGAATTTAGGTGGCTTTGCGAATATTTCAACCCAGCGCCATGAAACCCACCAGGCATTTGATATTGGTCCGGCGAATCTTCCACTAAACTACTGGATGCAGGAAATCGGCAAAAACTATGATGAAGACGGACAACTCAGTCGTTCAGGAGAGGTTAATTCAGCCGTCTTGGAACAACTCTTGCGCCTGCCCTATGTTGAGCAAAAGGGTCCCAAATCTTTAGGTACAGAATGGCTCAATGAGCAATACATGCCGCTATTTGCTGGTCTCGAATTAAAAGATAAACTCCGAACGCATACAGAGCTTTTGAGTATTGTTAGTGGTAAAATTTTCAAAACACTCCAACTCAGTCAAGTTTTGGTTACGGGTGGAGGCGCTTTTAATTCATTTCTACTCGAACGTTTACAAGCTCATTATGATGGCCAATTGATCCTTCCAGAGAAAAATATCATTGAATTCAAGGAGGCGCTCATCTTTGCGTTTTTAGGCGCTCGTTTCATCAGAAAAGAAACGACTACTATTGCAAGCGTCACAGGAGCCAGTCAAGCTTTGTGTACCGGAACACTGCACGATTATCAAGGAAAGCTCAATAGATAAGAAATATTGGTAATTTTGCCCAGCAAGAAATAACATAAAAATGAAAGAACTACTCTCCAAATTTGAAAATAAAAGACCCGAAATCGTATTTGAATGGAAAGACCCAGAAACTGATGCGGAAGGCTGGGTAGTGATCAACTCACTACGTGGTGGCGCCGCAGGTGGTGGTACCAGAATGCGCGTTGGTCTTGACAAAAGAGAAGTAGAATCTTTGGCCAAAACAATGGAGGTCAAATTTACCGTAGCTGGCCCAGCAATTGGTGGCGCAAAATCAGGTATTAACTTTGATCCCAAAGATCCGCGCAAAAAAGAGGTGCTTAAACGTTGGTTTGCTGCGGTTTCACCCCTATTGAAATCCTATTACGGCACCGGCGGTGACCTCAATGTAGACGAAATCCATGAAGTAATCCCAATGACCGAAGATTGCGGTGTTTGGCACCCACAAGAAGGTGTTTTCAATGGACATTTTAAGCCAAATGACACCCAGAAAATCAACCGCATTGGACAACTTCAAAGAGGCGTTTCGAAGGTGCTTATCGATGAAAATTACAGCCCCAAACTAGCTAACAACTACGTTGTAGCTGACATGATTACCGGTTACGGAGTCGCGTCGTCTATCCAGCATTATTATGCGCTTTGGGGCGGCGACCTCAAAGGCAAGCGCGTTTTAGTACAAGGCTGGGGCAATGTAGGTTCTGCAGCTGCTTATTATTTAGCACAGAAAGGTGCTAAAATCGTTGGAATTATCGACCGTGTTGGCGGCCTCATTTCTCAAGATGGATTCTCTTTTGAAGAGGTGAAAGACTTGTTTATCAATAAAAATGGCAATGAGTTAGCTGCTAACAACATGCTCAGCTATGAAGAAATCAATGAAAAGTTTTGGTCTACTGCAGCTGATATTTTTATTCCATGTGCAGGTAGCCGCATGATCAACGAAGCGCAACTCGATCAATTGTTGGCTGCTGGTGTCAGTGTGATTTCTTCTGGTGCCAATGTGCCTTTTGCTGATCAAGAAATCTTCTTTGGCCCAATTGCCGAAAAAGCTGACGCTAACTTAGCGCTCATCCCAGACTTTATTGCCAATTGCGGCATGGCTCGTGTATTTGCTTATCTCATGAGTTCTGA
>JAURHO010000232.1 GCA_030833265.1 Crocinitomicaceae bacterium
TTACATTAAAAGATAATGATTCTATAAATGTTATTTTATTGTATATATTACAATGTATTTTATTTAATTGATTTTCCCCTGTTTTCATAATTTATTGATTTAAAAATTCGCTATTCTCAAAAATGTTGCCAATTATTTCTCCCAAGTGAGTATTGCCGCAAACAAAAGGATATTTTACTTCTATATGTTTGTTTAACTGGTTGGGCCAAACACCATCTTGCTGCTGGAAAAATAAAATGTCTCCTTCGTAAATGTCTTTTCCGTGTTTGTCCTGCAATCCAGTGTATTGTTGAACAGGATATTGGTGTTGATGCAGGTAGCGATCTGAATAGTCGAAATTACCCAAGGTAAAATAACAAAACTTATCATGATCGGGAATATAGACTCGAAATTTTAGTTCTCTCATATTATTTTAAAAAGATAAAAATTAGACACAAAACAAACAAAATCCACATAACGATTGTGGGCCAACCATCCATCACTTCATTGTTTGGGTCATTGTATCTGCTCATGCTTTTATTATAGAGAGATTCCTTTGCTTGTCAAATGGTTTTTTGCTTGGAAAGTTCCTGCATTTTTACCTCAATGAATGCTTTCATGAGTTTATTCAACTCTTCGCTGTCACCGCCATATTCTGCGCCCAACACTGTGAGCAAGTTGCTTTTAAATGATGACTCTGCGAGAGAATGCACCCATTTCTCAACATCTTTTACGTTGATGGGTTGCACAATTTGCACTTTGTTCATTTGGTTGATGTGGCTTTCGTCCCAAAAATACCAAATAAAAAATGTCATGATAGAAGTACCAATCATGGTGATTAAGATGCTGGATTGAGTTTTGAATTCGTTCATTCCAAACTATAGAACGAAAATCTAACTTGTCAACAACTTTTTTGAATCGAATCAATTTCTGCAAGAGAAATCATTGTAGCCCCTGCGGTTTTGTCATAGTAGGCTGTTTCAAGCCATTTTTCGCGCCAAAAGATTTTACCATTCGCTGATTTTAAACCTTTTTTAATGTCTCCGTCCGAGTATCCTTTGAGTTTTAGAATTGGTGCAAGAGGCGCGAAACTTGGTGCTAGTGTTGGTGGAGGATTGCTGCTGTATTTAAAATCTTTGATCAAGTCAATCACCCAAGGCTTTTGAACCTTTGTGCCAGGGCATGTTTTGGTTGTGCGCGGGTCATCACGATGAAACAATACAGTTTTATCATTCACTGGCAATTTGAGCCAATCTAATAATATTTTTGTTGCGGCTGCTGCTGTTTTCCAGCACTCGAAACCTCTGCCTTTTTTGGGGTCTTCGTTGTCATAGTCGCCAAGCACTTCAATGCCCAAGGCGGTGCGATTAAAGCTAGAAGCATGAATGCCAGTGACAGTGAGTGGAGTCATGCCCCAAACTTGATCGTCGTCAATGAATAAATGCGGTGCGCTGCGCCAACCTAATTGATTGGAATAGTAGTCTTTGAGGTTTTCCAAGTGTTTTGCTAGGAAACCATCTGGTCTTTGATTGAGAGATGGAGCCGCTGTATGATGGAGGCAAACAGATTTTGCCCAAGTTGGAGCTTTAATTCCATTTAAATATTGAGCGAAACCGCTCACGGTCCAAACTTTTCCAGTGTTGCTAAAAGACATATACTAATAGTAACAAATTGGATGATATTTTAAACCCTTGTAATCCTCTTGCCGCACAATGCTCTCGCGGGAGCGACCCGCATCCACTTCTGGAAGAGCATTGTTATTTTCCGTCATTTGGGTGACACCCTCTTTTGCAAGAGGCAGTTCCATCGGGATTTCGCTTGTGGCAGCGCGGCAATTTGTTAGTTGTGAGTATTGATTCACGGGGAATTTCGGCCCTCTCTTTTGGATACTTGCCACCCTTGTAACTAATTCGGATTACCTGCGTTCCGATTTGGAAGGTTCATTAGCAGGTGAGTTATTCCCTTCCAAAATTGCTTGCACTTTGCGGCGAACGCGCAATTCTCTATCGCTTTCCCAATATTCTGTAAAATAAAGCATTTTTTTAATCAGTAAATCTTGCAGTCCTTTTTCTGCTTCTTTGTAAGTGGGAAAAGTTTCTTCGTAATCGCTAATCAAATAGCCGCGATGATGCAGTCGCCATTCTGATTTTCGATAAGTGGAAAAGTTTCTTTCAATATAAAAGTGGCAATCGCGGTCCTTGTGATGGTCGCCGCCAATTAATTCATACCATAGTTCAAGAAGTTGTTTGGTGAGTGCTTGCATGGGAGACACATAATAACGCGCAAGCTCTCCATTGTCAACAAAATTAAGTCAATAAAGCTGCAATGGGTTTCCCCTTATCAGCGATTTTAAATGGTCGCCCTTCTGGAGAAACTAACACTTGTTCAGTTTGTAATCCAGCAGCAGCAGCAATGGTAGCATTGAAATCTTGTGGGGAAACAATGCCATCCAAAACTTTCATGCCTTTGTCATCGCTCTTGCCATAAACTTGACCACCTTTGATGCCAGCACCAATAAGAGCACTAGAGAATGCGCCAGGATGATGATCGCGCCCATCGTTAACATTAATGATTGGCGTGCGTCCAAAGTCAGTGGTGATCACAATCAAAGTCTTCTTTAGCAAGCCAGAAGCTTGCAAGTCTTCAATGAGAGCAGTTAAAGCTGTGTCAAGAATTGCTA
>JAURHO010000233.1 GCA_030833265.1 Crocinitomicaceae bacterium
ATTCCGTTATTACTACTCATTGTCTTTGGGCTAGTTGCAGGTGGCTTTTATATTTATTATCCGGCAGCAGGGCTCTCCAATTTCTTTCAGTACTTACCTTTTTCTTCGCCGGTATTAGCCATGATCCAACTTACACAAGGAGCTACGCTAGATGCCTATATGACCGTCCTCCTCAGTTGGTTGGTGCTCGTTCTCAGCGCTATTTTGTTGCTTTGGTTGGCAAGTCGTTGGTACAAAAAGACCATCCTGAAATTCTAAGCGCATGCGCAGGGCAGTCATCGATTTAGGCACCAACACATTTAATCTGCTGATTGCCGACACCCAAACGCGTCAAATTCTTTTTCAGACCAAAGAAGGTGTTGCACTAGGTATGGGCGGCATCAATGAAAAACGAATTAGCCCCGATGCGCAAGCACGCGCGCTAAAGGCGCTGCAACATTTCAAAATACTTTGTGATCAATGGGAGGTAGCGCAAATTCATGCGATCGGCACTTCGGCTTTGCGCGATGCCCAGAATGCCTCCGATTTAGTTCATTTGGTGGCCGATGAATTGGCCATTCAAATTGAGATCATTACGGGCCTGCAAGAAGCCAATCTCATCTACAAAGGCGTGGCACTTACTTATCCGTTCAAACAACCTGCACTCATTATGGACATCGGTGGAGGTTCGACTGAATTTATTGCAGCTGATTCCAAAGGCCCATTTGTGGCTCATTCTTTTGATATTGGGGTTTCTCGTTTGTTTCAACAGTTTACGTTTCAAGATCCTTATTCACAAGAAGATATCGAAAGGGTAGAGGCCTACCTAGCTCAACACTGCCAGACCTTTTTTGAACAAGCTTTGCCCGAAATACTCATTGGAGCATCGGGAAGTTTTGAAACCTTTTATGAATTATTGGAGGGATCTTTTTTTGAAGCAAATGGTCAGGCGCAAAAAGTAAATACGGAGCATTTTTTCAAGATGCTCGATCAGATTATCGCTTCAACACAGGCCGAACGCGATGCGAATCCGCATATCATTGCCATACGCAAACGCATGGCTCCGCTAGCCGCTATCAAAACAAGATGGGTGCTTCAGCAAACCCCAAGCTAAACAAATTTTTATCTCACCAAATTCCTTGAAAGAAGGAGTGCTTTTCGGATAACCATGAAAATCTTTTTCAGTTTCTTCATCAGTTTTTATTGCCTTCAATTTTGGGCACAAGTCCCTGCGTTAGATGTTTTGTCATATACACTGAACATCAAATTAGCAGACCATACCGATTCAATTTATGTGACCGAGCAAATAGAACTACTTAAATATGAATCTGAACTCGGTTCGTTGGTGTTTGATTTTTATGGCCCCCAAAAGAAGGGCGATGGCATGACTGTCAGTAAGGTTTCTTTGGCGGGAAAGGCATTGGCTTTTACGCAATCAGAAAAGAAATTAAATATTACACTTCCCAAACGAAACAAGGCCAGTGAATTGAAAATTGAGATCCAATTTGCAGGCATCCCGTCCGATGGCCTCGTGATCAGTAACAACCAGCACAACGAACGCACTTTTTTTGCAGATAACTGGCCTAATCGCGCTCATTATTGGTATGCCTGCATTGACCACCCTTCAGAAAAAGCGCGCTATGATTTTATTGTAGAAGCCCCTGAAAAATACCAAGTGGTTGCCAACGGAGACCTCCTTTCAAAAAAGCAAGGCGCTGCCCAGACCCAAATTTGGCATTACCATCTGCAGCAAGCCATTCCGGCAAAAGTGGCGGTCATTGGCTGCGCGCGTTTGGTGCAAAAAGAAGTAGGGGTGCTCGAAGGCTTGTCTATTAAGGCCAGTGTTTACCCGCAAGACAGCGTGCTGGCTTTCAAGAGTTTTGAACCGACAGCGCAAATTATTGCCTTTTATAAAAAAATAGTTGGCCCGTATCCTTTTGAGCAACTCAACAACGTGCAGTCTACCACGCGCTATGGCGGCATGGAAAACGCAGCTTGTATTTTTTACGACGAAGCCTCCCTGAAGGCGAATTTGAATTCAACCCATCTCATTGCACACGAAGTGGCGCATCAGTGGTTTGGCAATTCAGTTACCGAGGCCGATTGGCAGCATCTTTGGCTCAGTGAGGGTTTTGCGACCTATTTGACCAATTTATACATCGAAAACTTCGAAGGTCAAAAGGCCTTTCATGAGCAGCTCAAAAAAGATCGAATCCGGGTTACAAATCTTTATAACAACGGTTTTCATCAGGCACTGGTCGATTCTCTGACGCCAAATATTCAAGAGCGCCTGAACGCCAATGCCTACCAAAAAGGTGCCTGGGTCTTGCACATGTTGCGCCAAGAAATGGGTGACTCTTTGTTTTTCAAAGGGCTCAGTCAATTTTATCTACAATTCCAAAATGGTAACGCAAGTTCTGAAGACTTCGTGCGTGTCATGCGTTCCCAAAGCTCCAAGGACCTTAGCGTTTTCTTCAAGCAATGGCTGTATCAAGAAAGACATCCTGTCCTCAAAGCGAAGTTAAGCGAGGAGGAGGGGCAGCAGTTTTTTGAGCTTCGTCAATTGCAAAAAGAACAATTCCAATTTTCATTAAAGGTGGCTTTCTATTATAATAACGGCGAAATGAGCGTCCAAAAATTCACAATAAACGACACCAAGCATCGCTTC
>JAURHO010000234.1 GCA_030833265.1 Crocinitomicaceae bacterium
CCACCGGCAGTGTCCCGGCCAAGGTAAGCCCCAAGATTGAGATGAGTGACATCTTCTTCTGGACGCCGATTTGAAGAGCGGTCAGGATGTAGATGATATAGAGATAGCCATGTGCGATTGGGATTGCGATCAACCAACCATTGTTGTCCATGCAATTTCAATAACAGCGAGGCATGACCTAAACGAACCACATGCACGTTATTGGCTGGTAATTCTTGCCATTTTGGCCATGACAATGTTTGCACCGGCAAAGTTTGAGCGGGTACGGTGTCGATGCGAGTTGCTGTCAAGAAATACCACCAAATTTTCCATGCACTTTCCATCTGAGGCTCAGCAAGCTGGTTGAAAAAATATTTGCCATCAAAATGATCGGATGTGGTTTTCATGGTGCCTGTACCTAAAGCTGCGGTTGACAATGCAAAAAAAGTTGCGCAAATGAGTCTAAAAAACATGAGCGAGGATTTGTGACTGAGAAAATGGGTTGCATGCATGTTGAACAGTCAAAAAACTATATTTTTACTGATTGAAAATAACATTTCTAAAATTCGAACCTGTGTTGATTCATCTTTAATTTTAGGATAAAGATGTGTGAGTTCATCTGCCAAATACATTTGAATTTCTTGATGCTTTAGAGCGTTGTTCAAATCCTTTTGTTGCTCAATTTGTCGAGTCTGAATGGCTTTAATAATTTTAGGATTCTTAAGTAAAGCATTGGCACTGATGCCTATGACTTTGTTAGAGGACTTTGTACCGTAAGCGTGTTTATAAGATTCAATTTGATTCTTACCGGAAAGTATGCAATTGACAAAAACATTTTGCTTTTCAGTAAGCTTAGTCGTGTAAGTGAATTCGCGATTCAGTAAATGAGGATGATTTGAGCTCATTGGTCAATTTATTCTGGGGCCAATTCGGCGATGCTGACTGTTCATCGTTCGTGTGTAGGCGAGACAATGGTTTTGGATTCGCGTGAAGTCTTTCTGAAATGCTCTGGTGTTCTGCCAGTCCAACTGCGAAATGCCCGAAAAAATGAGTTGGACTCTTCAAAACCGATAAGGTATGCAATCTCGGCAGTCGGGAGTTCAGTTTTGCGCAAATAATGCTGTGACAAATCTTGACGAATGGATTGCAGCAGGTTTTTGTAATTCAGCCCTTCAACTTCCAGATGTCGCTGAAGTGAACGTTGGCTCATGCCAATTCTTTTGGCCACAGCTTGCATCTTTACACCGCCTCCTGGCAGTGCTTCTAGCAAGGCCAAGCGGACTCGCTGGCTCACTTTGACCTGCGCATCCAGTTGCGCAAGGCGCATTCTCAATTCAGGTTCAAATGCATTCCACAAACTTTCGTTTACAGTTAGAAAAGGTCTGTTCGCGTCTGCCTTTGAAAAAGAGACAAAGTTACCTGGGCCTTTTAGTATGGGTATACCTAAAAATTCTGTAAAGGCAGTCTTGTTAACAACTTCTTGACTGGTGCAGACAGTCAGAGGACAAAGTTGCTCTCGTGTTCCCATGCGAGCGAAAGTTACAACAAACATCAATTCAGTCAGTACCAATGAATCAGGCGGCTGACTCTCTTGGGTTTCCCATATGAATTCAACGGTCAGATCCTGATCACTTTCTCGAACATCCAGTCGCAATGGTGCAACAAGCTGTTTGTAACGCGCAATTCGTTTGACGGCGACAGAAAGATTGGGACTGGAGAGGGCTGCAAAAAGTGGTGGAGAAAATGTTTCACTTCGAATGGATTGACACAATCTGAGTGGAAGCAAGTCATCGTCGAGTTCTGCATCAATTCCGTTCCAAAATTGATGAAAATCATCCGCTCCAAGGCGCAAACCAGGGCGGTGAAGCAAATCGTCTGGCAGACCAGCACGTCTCAAGACATTCACAACACATACACCCAAATCTTTCAGAAGCGGGCGCCATGTTGAATCGAGAGCATAAGTAGTTGAATGCATTTTTTCTTTCGATGATTCACGAATAAAAATCTGTTCAATTCATGTTTTTTAATGTAATCTGCATTGATGAAATGGGACTTGCAAATTGCGCCAATCCACTATCAGTAAGCGACTTTATCTGTCATTTCAATTTATGATGCATCTTCATTGAATGCCCAGTTTTTTTACAGAAGAAAAGGATATTTAATTCGTGCGCACGCGCACTCATGGCAGTAGATACTGAAATCCCATTGATTATTTTGGGGTATTTTTTTTGGAATTTAAGACTGCAAAGGAAGATTTAGAATTTTGGCAATGATTTTTTGTATTGAAGACCAATCCAAAGCGCAATCACATCCATTTAATTGATTGATGAGTGGCAGTGAAATACCAATTCTTTATTTGATCAGTTGACAAGACATATGAAATTTTCACTCATGAGGTTCGGCTTGCTGGTTTGCCTGACCTGGCCATTTTTGGTATTGGCACATGGCATCAGCGAAGCCGACAAACAACGGATGTTAGAAAGCGGTTATTTGCAATATATTGAACTGGGTGCCAGTCACATGCTCACTGGTTATGACCATTTGCTGTTTTTATTCGGCGTGGTATTTTTCTTAAATACGTTCAAAGACATTGTTAAGTTTGTCACTGCTTTCACACTCGGGCATTGCATCACACTGATCTTTGCAACCT
>JAURHO010000235.1 GCA_030833265.1 Crocinitomicaceae bacterium
AATGACCAGGAAATAATTCCCAACCCTGCATTCTTCACATTTGCTGCATACCTAGACGGCACCATGTGATTTTTCTCAACATCTAAAAGTGCAAATATCGGCGGCGCCACAATCTGAATGCCTTGTTTTTTATAACTGATCAATTTTTCAAGAGCAGGCAAGTCCTCTGGTTTTTCCGCAGCATCTAAAAAAACAGCTTGCTTTGCAAAACCCGGTTCATGTTTTATCCAATACATGATGTCAGCGTGGTGGAAAGATTGCGGATACACATGAGAGGGGTTCACTTTTGCAATCTTGTACTCATCAATCATCTTTTGTGCATAGTCGGTTTGGCTAAAACCATTGAACGGCATCGCAACAATCGGTTCTTTCAGCTCAGGAGTCATCTTGACCCCTAAACGTTTGAACAATTCAATACTTTCTTTATGGCTCATCAAAGTTCCGCTGCTTGGTCCCGCGTACAAATCGGTTCGCCAAGCAGGTGTTCCACGCACATATTCATTGGCAGTCAGCGCCAATGGATTGAATCCATCCATCTTGCCTTTCAAAGATTTAAATTCAGCCAAAGTGATGTCGCTGGTTCTGCATTCAGCCGATGCCGGTGTTTGAGTGAGGGGGTCGTATGGCTTAAATGATTGAGTACATTTTTCAGCCAGCGGTGTGAGCAAAATATCAGTCGATGTGTGCAAATCATTTTGAGCATGGCGGCATACCAATTCTTTATCTTTGGTAAAAGTCACATCACACTCGACTATTCCTGCACCCATGCGTGCAGCGGCCTCGTAAGACTCTTTGGTGTGCTCAGGAAACATCATCGCAGCACCACGATGACCAATCGAGAAGTCATTGCGTTTGAAGTTGATATTCTGGCAAGACTCCAACTTGTTTTTCAATGCCGATGGTTTCATCTGTGAAATCAAAAAATAAGGCCTTGGCCCCACTTGAATATTCATTTCTTCGGCATTCACAACCAAGGAGGACATGATGTAGCCGAAAAAAAATATAAGCCCATGCATTTTTTTCATGCTTGACCTTTAAAAGCAAATAAAAACTCCACGCCTTTGTTTCCGGCTCTGATTTCAAAATCCATGTGAGGATCTATAAAAAACACCTCATTGGTCAAGTGAATTCGTTTGTCGTTTGAAGTAATGAGTGTCAGGTCCCCGGCCAAGATAAATCCAAAAACTTCTTTTCCGTTTGAGGTTCTGTGCAAGTTTTCATTTGGCATGAGCGAGCTGAACAGGGGCGATACAAAGCCGTCTCTGTCCAATGCTTGTTTGAATGCATCTAAGCTCAAAGTGCTGATCTTCACTCTTTCTGTGACGTATTCCATGGGTATTGAGTCCTGATTAATAAATGTTTTTACTTCTCCCATTGGGGAGTTTTTAAACGAGCTAATTTTTCTCAATATGCCATTAATTGATGAATTTTTTGTGACAAGCAATACTTAATGGCGCTTCGCATATAGCGCAGTCATGTTGAAACGATTTTCAAAGTACTTATTTTTTGAAAATCGTTCTCTGCAAATAAAAAAGCACCTGAATATCAGGTGCCTTGGGGTTTGATGCGATCAGCGTTTTTCTAAGAGCGCACGCAATTCTTTGATTTCCTGTCGAAGTGCAATGACTTGCTGAATTTCAGCACGTACGGCCAAGACTTCATATTCGATCTTGTCAAATTGATTCTGATTCATTTGCTCTTTTTCTTTGTCTGCCGTGATGGAATCCACAATCACTGCAATAAACAAGTTGAAAATAATGAAGGTAGCAATCAAGATAAACAAAACAAAAAATATCCATGCATGCGGATAATGCTCCATCACCGGTCTTGCAATATCTTGAGACCAGCCTTCTAATGTCATGACCTGAAATAAGGTGTATGCGCTTGAGCCCAGATGGCCGAACCACTCAGGGAATTCTTCTGTGAATAAATTGGTTGCGATGACAGCAGCCACATAAAAAATAATCAATATCAGGCCAAAGACCGAGCCCAAACCTGGAAGCGAACTGAGCAGTCCGCCTACGACTTTGCGCATGCTTTCGACTTTGTTAATCAGTCTCAATACACGCAACACACGCAAAGCGCGAAGCACAGACAATGAACCGGAAGCCGGAATCAAAGCAATACCAACCACAATGAAATCGAAAACACACCAAGGGTCTTTGAAATACCCAAAACCTCTTGCTGCTATCAAAACAATAATTTCTGCAATAAAGACCCACAAAATGGCGTGGTCTAGCCAATGCAAAACATCGCCCCACTCGGCCATCAACTCATGGTTGGTTTCCAACCCCAATATGGCTGCATTCAACACAATCAAAACAACCAGTGCGTTTTGAACAAATGTATGAGCCATGAAAGACTCGATATGTGTGCGCCAAGTGGTGTTAGTTTGCGTTTCTGTATTTGTCACTGTGCTAGTCATGCCTCATGCCTGTCGAAAAAATCAGTGCGTGACTGTAGCCTAATATGACAGCGGGACTGCTTTAAAAATAAGCAACTAGGCCTTACTTTGATTAAGATTTATCAAGCAATAAATACATATATAGATCTAATAAATTAGCAAAATACCATTTATTTTCAATATAAAGATACCTATTTTTATAAGTATTGCATTGCATCTGA
>JAURHO010000236.1 GCA_030833265.1 Crocinitomicaceae bacterium
CATGACTCGCCTGGCTTAGCAACACCGTGCTAGCAGCAATGAGCTGGTCCTTGCGCCTAAAGTTGTAAATGTCTAGCACCGTACCTTCTGCCAACTGACTAGGCGTGAGGCCATACTTCTGCTGCCAACATTCCTCAAACCCACTCAACAGCCCATCCTGCGGCCGCGTTTTAAATTCACACTTGCCACAGTGCTTGCCAGGCATAGGCTCTATCTTGCGGTCGTGCTTGTAGGCCTCGGCCCATTCTGTGGCCAGCTGCGGCAGCGGTGCATTGAAAGACATGAACTTCACGCCGCCCTCCATGACAATGTCTACATACTCGTCCACCGGCACCAAGGCCAGCAAAGGCTGAAGGCCTGGCGTACTAGCCAACTGCTGCGCCAAAGGACTGGCCGTCACCCTAGCGCGCCCATTGGCACGCTCTATCTTGAACAACTGATTCAAGCCACTCACAGGCGCCCGCACCGACTTGTCGGGCATCATCAAAAAACACTTCACCGTGGCCTGAGGCAACAAAGACCGCAGCACAAACGCTTGAAAGGCCACGTCTTCAATGTAGGGGCGCATATCGGACAGCAAGTCGCCACGAGCACCCACAATTTCTGGGGCGCTTGAGTTGCAAGACTTGGCCTTGACCTCAATGAGTTGAAAGTGATTGCCGTCTTTGACCAAAATGTCGACGCGCACCAAATAGTCGTTGAAGCGAATAGCAGGCTCAAACAACACAACTTGGTCTTGCTTTAACAAGGCTTGGGTTTGCGCTTCGGCTTCTGCGCTGTTGAGGGAAGAAATTTCAATGCCAGCGGGATAGAAACACTTGGCCAACTCGCCCACCTGGTAGCCCCCATCGGCCAGCATGGCCAGGAAGCTGTCTTCTTGCTTGAGGTTTCGGTAGAGATGCGGCTTGCCGGTGTAGAAGAGCTTGGTGGGGCACTCTGCGGCTAGCTTGAAGCGGGATTTGGTAAGGTAGTGTTGTCTTGACATTGCAAAAACAAATTCTCAGTACCAAAAAATTCAATCTGGTGGTGCAGTCAGGTACTTAAACAAAGAAGGGCTAACAGATTTAGAAAGTTCTAGGCTCATCTTTACAACAGAGACACTTTCACCACCTTCAATGGGCATGCGTGACTCTTCAAATTTAGCGGGGTCAGCTTTTCCATCTCCAAGAAAATAGAAGCTCAGGCCTTCATCATTGCTTTTCTTTACAAAAATTGGAATGCGAATATTGTTCGATGCTTGAGCGGCAATTGATGCAACATCCGGACTTTGCAAAGTACGTTTACTCTTCGACATATAAATTAGAGTCTTTGGATCTTGAAAACGATCCTCATATTTTGTCGAATCAGAAATAGTCTCTTCTTTGTGATAGTTAAGAAAAATTGGGCAATTTGAACCATCTCGACTAACTACATAACCACCAACATTTAAGGCGTTAGGATTTTGTTCCCAACCAAGAATTCTGAAAACATCCTCGCGAGAGTATTTGGACTCTCTTTTAAATCCATCACAGTAATCACTTAAATCAAAGTCAGATTTAAATTTTAAAAGTGAGAATTCAGCTGCATCCAACAAATACGTCGCAAACAAATCATTCCGTAATAATTGCTCAAGAGATGGACCAGCGAAAATTTTTTGATCCTCTACGCGAATTACTTCAAACGAAAAAATTTCAGCTAATGATCTACGTTTTCCGTTAGATAACTGCATAACAAACTTGAGATTTAAAGAGTGCAATGCAGATTTGATGGCATCAATAGTTGGAAAGTACCCAAGCTCCAGCATCACTTCATCTTGAATTTCTTGAAATGAAATTGGTACTGAATGTCTACAAATTTTGTTAAGAATAAACGTCTCTTCGGCACGCTTTCCATTGAGTACAAATTTAGCAAGCATCCGAAGCAGTTGGATTTGCGTAGACTCAACAGCTGAAATATTTTCAATCCTATAACGCAAATCCAGCAAGGAACCAAATACCTCAACAAACTGGTGAGGATCACGAAGCTCTCTTTTAAAAAATCGACCATCAAGGGATGTCTACCCAATCGAAATTTCAATAAAGAATAATCATCAATCAATGCCTTTCTTCCATCTACCTTAGCGCAAGAAATTGATTCAAAAATCTTTTCTTTTGAAATGCGATCAAAACTAATTGTGCTCTCGCCAGGTATCAGGCTACTCCCAGCGTTCATCAATCTACGTAAGCGATCTTTATCAAATGACGAATCCCCAAAAAGTGCGATTGGCACTAAGAAGTTACTTTGATAGTTACCAATAAAGTCAATTACAGTCAAATATTCTTTGTTCTTAAACTTTCTGAGTCCACGACCCAATTGCTGTACAAACACAATTGCAGACTCGGTGGGCCGCAGCATAACGACTTGATTCACTGGCGGAATATCGATTCCCTCATTGAATATGTCTACTATGAAAATATAACTAATCCGTTCTGTCTCATTATCAGATTCTAATTTTTGTATAGCGCCCTCGCGCTCTGCTTCGGAGTTCGTGCCGTCCAAGGAAATAGAAGGCAAACCACGCACATTGAAAGCTGACGACAAGTGCTTTGCCTCTTCGCGTGATGAGCAAA
>JAURHO010000237.1 GCA_030833265.1 Crocinitomicaceae bacterium
CGTTCATGTCTTCGCTTGTTCTTTGAATCATGGCAATGCCAGCTTCGTTTAAGCCCTCAATGACAGCCTCTACGCAAGCACTGAGGTCTGCATATTTACTTTTGAAATGCGGATTCGTAGATGATTTAAGAGCTGGACCAAAGGCTTTTTGTGCCTTAACCAATGCAGTGGCGATATTTTTCATGATTGTTCCTGTGAAAGTTCGATAAGAATTTGATCAAGTTCTTGTTGGAAAGTCTCCAGCAATTCATCTTGACTACGGATATGTGCCTCAAGAAGTTCTATGTAAAAGGCAATGCGGTCTGCTTCGTTTGCACTATGCGAAGCTGCAAGTTGAGCAAAGTTTTCAAGTACTGTCATGGTTAACCCCTCCAAGCAAGTAAAACACCCCAACCGCCAAAAATGACGATTGCCAAGAAACACTCAATAAGAGTTTGAATAATCTTAGATTTCATTGCGATCTTTCTGAATTTGAGCAAAGTTAGATTTGGCTTCTTGCATTAGACGTTTGTATTCGTCATTGGGAATGTCGTAAGTAATGTGATTACCTAGCGCATCAAAAACAAACACATCAAACATTTCCGCATAGTCATAATCGTAGGGAGAATTGATTTCTGCGGGCAAGTAGTCATAGCCAACTTTGACGTTTTCAACTGTTTCGCCATCATCGAAAGAGACAACATCATCGAAGTAGTATTGAAGTTTGATTTCAATCATGGTGTGTCCTTAAGCAAACTTTTTAATAAAAGCGTCTAACTTACGAACTTGACCAACTGCCCACTTGCGTTGCTCTGCGCCATTCTCACCAATGAAATCTTCATTGTTTAAGTGACCTGCTTCATGGAAGCAGCTAAGAATGTATTTGGCTTCATGTACGATTTCAGCATCTGTGTAATCGTTGACTGCCTTGTTGTCGTCACGAGAAATTTGCTGAAGGTTGTTAGCTAATTCATCGATTGACATTGCGGTTTTGACTATTGCTCTCATCTAACTTTCTCCTAAATAGACCCCAAGAAGTTCGGGGCATGTGTGTATTGTATATCTTTCTAAACAGTTGTCAAATGTTTTTTATCTTTTTTTATTGGTACTTTCCCTAATATGATGAGGCCGAAGCCCCATCTGTATCAGGCCAATAAAAATGATTCTGCTTCTGACTTCAGTCGGTTGCCATTGCCAAACCAAGCATTGTTCATGCGTGTATCTACGTTATGGCCACGCTCATGGTCAATATATTGAGTCACAGCATTAAGCAAACCCCATCGTGTGCCATAGACGCCACTTTCTTGTGCACCGATTCCAGCACCATCAAACAGTTCCAAAACACGCTTAAAGCCTCTGGATTCTTTATAGGTTTGCGTTTGTGGGTCAAAGATGGCAGGGAATAATTCACTCGCAAAACCTTTTGCATATCCACTTGAAACACCGATACGAGCAAGTGATCTGTATTTGTCCATCATTCCATCAAACCCGCCAACAATGATGCCAAGGCGTTCACGCATCAGGCTTGCATCAAAGTCTGTGCCATGGGTCAACATCACCCGACTTGGTGCGGCCTCAGTATCAGCCGCAGAAAGGGTGTTATTGCAGACTACTCGAATGCTAGTGAATTGACCAATCGTTGCTGCCGAACCGTCAAATGATGTGCTGAGAAGCAAATAACCTTTGACAGCATCATCATTCAGAACCACCGATTCTTTGTTGACATTTGCCAATGCCCAGATACGCTTACCACCTTTGATAGAACCAGCAACCTCGAGAGTAAAACCAGCCGATTGCACAAGCGTGTTAAAAAAGTCCAAAACATCTGCTGGCTGGTGAATTTTGTAACGATCTGAAACTACACCAAGTGGGGTTTTGTTGTCGTTACGAAAGATCACATTTTTGTTTTCCACTTGTTGTGGTGCAGCAAGACCTTCAGGCCAAAACATGACAGGGGACACTTGTGCTTCCCAATCAAGTCCAGCCTCTTTGCGCCACACATCAATTGGTGCGTCTTGGGTAAGCTGTTGACCAAGACCATGCCAGGGAGTTTTGTTGGCGTATGCGATTTCTGCTTTGCCTGTTTGTGTGTTGTTTTCGATTAAATGTGCCATGATTTCTCCAAATAGACCCTTATGCGAAATTGCTAGGGAATGATCGTATTGTATATATTTCTAAACACGAGTCAATAATTAATGCGATATTTTTATTGGTACTTTCCCTAATATAGATACAAAGTTTGTATAGTAAAATGCACCGATGTCAAAAAATGATGCAATTTTAAAAGCTGGTTCACAAGCTGCCCTTGCAAGGTTGCTTGGTGTGACACGAGGTGCTGTTTCCCAATGGAAGCACTTGCCAAAAGGTCGGCTGTATCAGCTTATGGTCATAAAGCCAGAATGGTTTGAGAAGATATAATTTTTTGAAACACGGCTAGGTTGGGCCTGATCTCCCAACCGAAAAGAGTTACCCCTTCTCCTGCCGCCGTTTCTTCATCTAAGGGGCTTTGAAAAAGCGGGCTATATGCACTACTACCAGTTCAACATTGGTGACTACAAAAGTCACACGGAACATCTTTCCGAAATGGAAGATTTGACT
>JAURHO010000238.1 GCA_030833265.1 Crocinitomicaceae bacterium
ACGAGCAGTTCTACACTGATTGGCTCCAAGACACCATCAAAGGAAAAAAAGATGTCATTTGGCCAGGCCGAATCAAATACTTTGCGCTTTCCTCGGGCACAACGGGTTCGCCAAGCAAACGAATACCAGTTTCTACAGAAATGATACGCTCCTTTCAGCGCGTGTCTCTGCGGCAATTTTCCATCTTACACGAATTGAATCTGCCGGATTCTTTTTACAGCGCTAAAGTACTCGCTGTTGGAGGTTCAACGAAACTCAAAAAAATAGAACAACACTACGAAGGAGACCTCAGTGGCATTCTCAAAAAGCATACCTCACTCATTGCGGCCCCCTTTACCAAACCAACCAAAAAAATCACACACCTTAAAGACTGGAAAGCCAAATTACCCTTAATGGTACAAGAAGCTCCGAAGTGGGATATTGGCATTATGGCAGGGATTCCAAGTTGGTGTGTGTTGCTGTTAGAAGAAATCGTCAAGCACTATCAACTCAATCACATCCACGAAATTTGGCCCAATTTTCAAGTCTACGTTCACGGAGGTGTTTACATGGATCCGTTCGTTGAAAGACTTCAAAAAGTAAGTGGAAAACCTGTCGTTTTACTCGACACCTACCTCGCAAGTGAAGGCTATTTTGCTTACCAAACCAGCCCAAAGAAAAGAGGGATGACGCTATTAATGAACAACAGCATCTTCTTTGAATTCATCCCCTTCAATGCGGAATACTTTACAGAATCTGGTGAGCTCAAAAATCAGTATAAAGCATACACCATTAGTGAAGTCAAAGCAGGAATCGACTACGCGCTTGTCATCAGTACAAATGCGGGCCTCTGGCGCTATATGATTGGTGACTTGGTGCGTTTTGTCGATACCACTACGCACGAAATCATCATTGCAGGGCGCATTAAGCAATTTCTCAGTTTGTGCGGAGAGCACCTTTCCTTGGATAATATCAATCAAGCACTGAAAGAAGTGAGCACAAAAGCCAAACTTTCTTTTTCGGAATACACCATACACGCCGATGAACAAAACCAACAGCACTGCTGGTATATCGGTTGTGATGAAATCAATGTGGATCCTAAAGTGATAGAGCAGATCGATGCCGAACTTCAACAAATCAATGATGACTACGCATACGTCAGAAAACACAGCATGCCCTTACCCAAGCTCCAATTGTTGCCAACCGCGGTCTTCTACAATTATTTAGATAGCATCGGGAAATTAGGCGCTCAAAATAAAGTGCCTAGGGTGATGAACAAAGAACAAGCCAGTCGATGGAACGCTTATCTTAGCGCAAACGGCTACCTTTGAAAGCCGACTTTTTAAGAAAAGTATAAGAAGCGTTCAGTTCTACAGAATGTCTAAACACCGAAGAGGTTGCGCCCAAGTCAGCGTCGTAAGAAACACCAAAGTCAAAGGCGCCAAAATCCAATGAAAAATAAGGTGCAATTGCTGCTGAAGAACGGAAATACAGCCCTGCACTCATGTAGCGCGTGCTGACCTCGTTGGTGACTTGTGAACTTCCTCGGAGCTTCATGCGGTAAATTGCGCCTAACATGCTCTCGGAGTGTCCGCCTTGCCGCAAGTGGGTCAGAGAAAACTGCAAGGTTGAAATCTCATTTAAACCCAGAGAAAAACAAGAATAAATGACTGCCTTTTGATACAAGCGGTCTGCAGAAAGGGTGTTGTATTGCAAGCGCGGTCGGTTGACATGTTGTAACGAAAATCCTGTTTGCAAAGACCACTGGCCATCGCGCAATTCTCCGCGCTGATTGGGTTCAAAACGATACGCCAAGCCAAGACCCGCATCGACAAACGCGAAATTCACGAAGTCGTTTTCTTCACCCGAGTAAACGCTGGGGTCTAGTGAACTGCCGTTCCATTGTGAATAATAAAGTAACTTGCTGAAGTCAGCGCTGCGCTGCTGAATAGCGGTCTGAATACCCGCATCTAGCCAGTGTCCTTTGGCGAGTGGTAAATGTCCACTTGCCGTAAGTCCAAAAGATTTTTGCGTCATGCGCGAATCACCACCAACGTCGTTGCTAAAAGACGCCGCAACACCTACATAGGCACGTTCGGATTGGCGCGTTCTTCCGGGCGTAAACTCAGCCATTCCATAACTCGTTAAAAACTGAGTCCCTGAACCAATCCACTGATTTCGATTGAGCAAGGAAATGCGCTCAAAACCTTTGTAAGCACCAACAAAGGCAGGGTTCAAAAAAGCAATACTTCTGTCTGTTTGTGTCAGGTGAAAATCTTGTGAAGATCCTTTTATTGGTGTAAGAGCCAAAACAAAAAGAACCGAGACGAAAAGAAAGAATCGCTGTCTAAACTTCATCTCTTATCGGATTAATGTAATGTTTCCGGTGAATTTCTTTGTGCTGCCGTTCTCGTATGTGACGTCACAAACATAGGCGTACACACCGCTGTTACAAGGCTTTTCTTTGTAATTGCCGTCCCATTTGAATTGTTTATTGCTCGATGAGAAGACAAGATTGCCCCAGCGATCGACGATTTTGAAATTGATCGCTGCAATATCTTTTCCAGCAATAATTTGGTAGACTTCATTG
>JAURHO010000025.1 GCA_030833265.1 Crocinitomicaceae bacterium
ACCCAAAGCAGGCGATGTTTACACGATTGATGGCAACCGCGATGGCACTGGCAACAATGAAAACATGTTGCAAATGATTGACTTAGAAAGCGACCCTGTCATGGGTGGCGGCAAAACGTTTGCCGCCTCCTACATTGACACCGTGAACGACATGGGCAACATCGCCCGCCAAGCCTCCATTGCCCAGTCGGCCTTGCAAGTGGTCTACGACCAAGCCGAAACAGCCAGAGACGGCGTGTCGGGTGTGAGCTTAGACCAAGAAGCCGCAGACTTAATTCGATACCAGCAAGCCTACCAAGCTGCCGCCAAAATTTTGCAAATCAGCAGCCAACTGTTTGACAGTGTGTTGCAAGTGCGTTGAAGACAGGAACCTGAATCATGATGAAAATTTCAACTCAGCTGATGTTTGACCGAGGCTCTGCTCAAATGAGCACCGTGCAAAACAAGCTGACACAAACTCAGGCCCAACTGGCACAAGGCAAACAGGTGATTAATGCCAGCGATGCACCTGACCAAGCAGCTACCATTCAGCGCCTTAAATCTGTTTTGAATCGGCAAGACAGCTATCAAAGTAGCTTGAACACCCTTAAAAACAGAATGCTTGGCGAGGAAAGTACCTTGCAAAGCGTGAGTGATTTGCTGGTGCGCGCCAAAGAAGTTGCTGTGCAAGGCGCCACCGATACCTTAAATGCTGGTGACCGCAAAGCGCTAGGACAAGAAATGCAAGCTCTGAGGGATCAAATGCTGAGCTTGGCCAACACCAAAGACAGTAATGGCAATTATTTGTTTGCCGGCAGCCGCGTCAAGCAACCCGCGTTTTCTGAAATAGCAAATGGTAGCCTTGTTTATTTAGGCGATCAGACCCGTATGAATGTTCGAGTGGGTGAACAACGCAGCATTGCAGTCAACCGCACGGGTACCGATGCCTTTGTGTCCGTACCTCGCATTGACAAAGACGGCGCCTCTGTAGGCATTGGTTTTTTTAAAGTGATGGACGACCTGATTGCAGGCTTGAATAACGTCAAAGGCGACGACATTCGTAGAGGCGTAGGCGAACTTGACGCTCTTCAGACAGGCGTGAGCTTGGCGCAAGCTCAAGTGGGAACCAACTTGAATGTGGTTGACCAGCAAACTGCTGTGATTGAGGACACCACCTTGAACTTGAAAACCACCTTATCTTCTATTGAAGACTTGGATTACGCAAGCGCCATTACCAAAATGAATCAACAAATGATGAGCCTTGAAGCTGCTCAAAGCAGCTTTGCCAAGGTAAGTCAATTAAGTTTGTTTAACTACATCAAGTAAGTAGCAGAGCGTCCGATACAAGTTAAAGAAAAAATGAATATGATATTGACAATCCAACTAGGAGTATGCCATGGCATCTGATGTAATCAGTGCGCTTGGGGCAGGCTCGGGCCTGGATGTCAAATCTTTGGCCACCAGTCTGGTGGATGCAGAAAAGGCCCCCAGAAAAGCCGCCATTGATGAGAAGATCAAAAAGTCAGAAAATGGCATCTCGGGTTACGCGGCTGTTAAATTTGTCCTAGATGCTTTGAAAACAGCTCTGACAAATCTAAAGGATCAAAGTGCCTACAACACACAGAGTCCTAGAAATAGTCAACCGAATGCAATTGCGGTCACGGCTTCTGGACAAGCAAGTACAGGCTCGCACAGCATTGTAGTTAACCGATTGGCTCAAGCACAAAAGTTGGCCAGCAATGGCTTCCCTAGCAATTCAGAAAAGCTTAATGATGGCAACTCATTTAATTTGAATTTGACTGTCAATGGCGTATCTACAACCATAGAGATTCCGGAGGGTAGTGATGACCCCAAAGGCATTGCGGCAGCCATTAACGCAGCCAAGAAAGGCGTTACTGCCCAAGTGATTAACACTGGCAGCGCTACCAACCCCGTTAAAATTATCCTGACAGGTACTACGGGTGCTGACAACAGCTTTTCTATTTCCAGTGACAACTCGAAAGTCAATTTCAATACAGCTATTCAAACGCCGCAGAATGGCGAAGTGATTATTGACGGATTGACTGTTGAACCAGCAAGTAACAAATTGACAGGCTTGGTTCCTGGCGTAACTTTAGAGTTTTTGTCGACAACCAACGGAACGGCTACATTTGAAGTAACGCGTGACAAAGCGGCCATTCAAGCCAAAATTGAAGCTGTTGTTACGGCCTACAACGATGCCAATAGTTTGCTAGGCGTCGTTTCCGACCCAAAATCTACGGTCGAGGGTTATGGAGGCAGCTTAATCAGCAATCCTATTGTGGGTACCGTCAAAGGCATGATGCGAGAGTTGATTTTCACAAACTCCAATTCCCCCTCTGGCAATCTAAACAACATGCGGGACTTGGGGATTACGATTGATCGATATGGCAAAATGTCCTTGGATAAGTCAAAACTTGACACTGTTTTGACAGATCAATTTGAAGACGTGGTCACCTTGATGTCCAATAATCAAGAGAACTTGAGTGCATTCAGCCCGACTGAAGCCGGCGCTGCAGGCGAAGCTGTTAAAAAGCTTTCAAAAATGCTAGCTTACAACGGAATTTTGACCACTCAAAGTACAAATCTTACTAAACAGATATCGAACTATAAAGAAGAATTGGCCAAGCTAGAGACGCGAATGGCTTTGCTTCTGAGCAGGTACAACAAGCAATTTGGCGCGATGGAAAATATCGTGGGCCAAAGTAAAAACGTCAGGTCTAGCTTGACCAACATGATGGCGGCTTACAACAAGAATAGTTAAGCCAACAGCCTAGCCATTTTATTTTTTAAATAACCCCTCAAGTTTTTTATTGAGGGGTCGAATCACCTTTCAGGAAACTTTTCTTTTCATCTTTTTGGGTGAATTTCAAGGTTTTTGGTGAATTCACCCTATTTAAGAAATGGACGGGCAATCATGTCATCCGATATCAAACAAGTCAGCCCTGGCGGTTTATTAATAAGGCCTCAGGCTGCGCCTGCGCCAAACAATAGCGCGCAAAGGTCAGACTCAGCGCCAGCCGTTAAGCCTGCGCCTAAATTAGAGCTGCCCACCAAAGCCAAAATTTCATTTGACCCTGTGAAGATCAGCCAATCTGTTAGAGAAGCTGTCAGCCTTTTAAATGAACAACTGTCTTCCAATAAAACTGGCATTGGTTTTACGGTAAGCGAGGGCGGCGGCACACCCATTGTGACGGTGCGCAATACAAAGACCGGTGAAGTAGTAAGACAGATTCCAAATGAAGTGGTTATTAAGATTGCTCAAAATTTTGAAGCCTTCAAAGGCACTCTTGCAGACAAGAAAACTTAAAAAAAATAAATTTATTCTAAAGTTATTTAAAGACCGTCCGAATCATCATCTAACAAGCTAACAACTTTAAAGCTTGTCAAACAATTTATCTCATTGAAGGGGAAACAACATGTCAGTTATCAATACCAACGTCAAGTCTCTCGTTGCATCTAGCACATTGGCGATCAACGATCGTGCATTGTCTACTGCCATGGAGCAACTCTCAACAGGTAAGCGCATTAACGGTGCCAAAGATGATGCAGCTGGGATGGCCATTGCATCGCGTATGACATCGCAGATTCGCGGATTGGATCAAGCCGTTCGTAACTCAAACGATGGCATCTCATTGCTTCAAACTGCTGACGGCGCCATGGAAGAAGTTAGCAATATGTTACAACGCATGCGTGAATTATCTGTTCAATACTTAAACGGCACCAATGGTTCAAATGATTTGACTGCTCTATCTACTGAATTCGATGCGTTAAATACTGAAATTGAGCGTATCGGAACAGATACAACATGGAATGGCATGGATGTATTTTCAGGTGATCCAACGATAGTACAAGTAGGCGCAAACGACAACAATGCAATTTCTTTTACTATTGATGCATTGAGTACGACAGCTGATATTGAAGATCTAACGACACTGGACGCTGACATTGACACAGTCAATGAACAGCGATCTACCTTGGGCGCTACCATTAACCGTTTGACCTACGCTGCAAACAATGCGTTGAATGTTTCACAAAACACCAGCGCATCAAGAAGTCGCATTATGGATACAGATTACGCTAAAACTTCAGCCGAGTTAGCGCGTACACAGATTGTTCAACAAGCTGCAACAGCCATGCTTGCACAAGCAAACCAATCGACCCAGTCAGTGCTAGCGCTTCTCAAGTAATTAGCCACTGCACTGCAGCCCATAAGTTATTGACTGGATAAAGCCACCTATTGAGGTGGCTTTGTTGCTGGGACAAACACACCTAGTTTGCAAGCACGCTTTAAGTGAAGCGGCTCGCACTCATGACTATCAGTTTCAATGAGAACTAATGACTTTCGCCAACACCAAGTATGAGTAGCGTTGAAAAAGTATTCACCTTCAACTCTTTTTTATCTTGTTAGTGCCATGCGACTCAAGTTTTTAAAGTTGCTGTCGATTCCATGAACAAGCAAATCGTTTTAACTGGCGAATCCCCAGAAAAATGAACAAACGGAGTCTAAGATGAGAATTTCTTCCCTCAACACCACGAACGAAATACTTCGCCATTCGACTGCGAACGGCCCTACTGCATTAGACACAAAGGGCAAGCTATACAAAGCAACGCTGCAAAAAATTGCACCTCGAGTTGTCAATCCTACACCCATTGATGATGGTCAGGCCTTCATTTATGCGCGATCTGGCATCCAACAAGGTAAAGTAATTGGCGGCTCAAACGTCATTCTTGAAAACGCTGATGGCTCACGATTTTCAATCGACACCTCATCAAAAACGGTCAATCTGATAGCCAAAGGTAAAAACATAGATTTGTATGTTTTCAGCCCAAGCACTGCCAGTTCTGGCCAGCCCAACAATGCATCAGCAGTTAAATACAGTTTTGATCAAAATGGTGTGATGAAGTCCAGCGGTGCGTTGACTGAACTCACTGCTATGGACCTTTCTGAAGCCGAAATCACAACCAAGCGCGATCTCGATGGCAACGCGAAAGTAGGAGGCTTAATTGACAGGACTCTCATTAGTAGCAACGGTGCAAACAACGGCAAGCGCAAAGCAGCTGATGGCATTTTCAATGTCAATGTAATGGGGAAAGATTTGTTTGTGGTTGGCTCAAACAACCTCGAAAAACAAAAAAATATCAATGTAAAAAATGCTACGCTGCTGAATGCCGATGGCTCTGCCCCCTGGTCTCCAACTGAGGCCTTTAAAGATGTCAATTTTTCGTCTTTTCGCGCAGTCCAAACCAGCGATACCCCTAACAATATTTCTTGGACTGTTTACGCCACCAATGCAGACAATGGCGAGGTTACGCGCTTTCAATTTGACAGTGGTTTGAAGCTGAAAGAAAACAATTTCTCTCCAGTCGTTTTAGCCAACAGCGATTTCGTTGATGAAGAAGCCAGTGCCAAGCGTGATTTCAATGCGGATGGCAATTTTGGTGTCAAGGTTACAGATAGTACTGACGCGGCTTCAGGCCTCTACAAGGCCGACGTTCTAGGCACTACAGTTTATTTATCTAAAACAGGTACTGCTGTAACTGACAAAACAGGCGCAAAACCTATTAACACAAGTGGAAGTCTTTTGAATGCTGACGGTACAGCATGGGCAGGTCCGGGTGACGGCTATAAAATTACAAGTATGATTAAAACAGAGGCTAACCGTACTGTATACGCCATAGACGAGTCCGACTCAAACGAAGTTTTGAAGTTTAATTTTACGGGTTCAGGCAATAACTTCAGCCTTGACGCCGATAGCGTAGTAGGCATTAGCGTCACTGCAGATGAATTGGCTACAGCGGAGAAGACAGCCAAGCGAGATCTTAATAATGACGACGTTTTTGGCGTTGACATCACTAGCACAGTCGATAGTCAAGGCGGTCTCTACAAAGGTAGTATTCTAGGCAAAGAATTCTTCATTGCAGGTAGCGGTCTTCGCACAGGAGCAACTGGTTCATTGGCACAAAGCCTCACGGGATCATTACTCAATTCGAACAACACAGCATGGGCACCAGCATCGGGCTATTCTGTAACGTCAGTGGTTGCCGTCGGTGCAGGTTATGACGCATACGCATATAAAAGCCCTGCTGACCGCAACGATCTGCTCAAGTACAGTTTTGTTGCTAGCGGAAGTAACTGGGTCGTGAGCGATGCAACTAAGTTTGGAGTAGCCGTTACAGCCAGAGATTTGGCAGCTGCAGAAGCTTCCAACACTCGCGATTTGAATGGTGACAGCAAGTTCGGTGTAGATCTCACTGTCACTGCACTCGATGAAGCTGGCGGCTTATTCAAAGGAAAGGCTTTTGGTCAAAGCTATATCTTGGCGGGTACCAACCTGTCCTCTTCAGCCAATAGCGCCCTGAACCTAAGCAAAGCACTGCTAAAGGGAGATGGTACGGCTTGGGAGCCTACAGAGATGGACGAAAATACTGCCAAATTTCGTGTGGTGGTAGATGACGTTAGCACCACCAAGAAATACACTGTTTTTGTAACGACCAATCAAGGTACTGATCAAGCCACCTATGCCAAATATACTTTTGGCAGCAACTACACTCAAACAGGAAACGCTCAAAACTTAACGGCTGAAGAATTTACTATTGCTGAAACAGAAGTAAATAAAGACCTGAACGATGATAATAAATATGGCGTCCATGTGACTGAAGCTCTTGATTCACGCGGAGGTCTTTACACAGGCAATTTTGATGGTTCTACAGGTGTTTACTTTAAGGGTGCAGCCAATTTAATTCCTGGTAGCAAAGTGGCCAGCGAGGGATTGAACTTTGACAACGCCCTGAAGACAGCCTCGGGCTACTGGGAACCTGACTCAGATTTCACTGTTATGTCTGGTGTAACAGACAATAATAACTTTACTGTCTATGCCACCAACAGTTCCAACAACATTAAAAAGTATGTTTTTGACATAAGCAATAAAAACTCATTGCTAGGCGAATATTCGGGTGATATGCAACTGGCAGATCTGGTCGCCCTTGAAAATAGTCAAACCCCGCCACGTGACCTCAACGGTGATGGCATCACAGGAATCATCGTGACCACAACACACGATGCTGTGGGAGGCTTGTACAAGGTGAGCGCCGGCGGACAGGACATTTTGTCTTTAGGTGATACCAACGCTGCTGCCCCTACAAATTTGAGCAATGCATTGCTCAATGCCGATGGTAGCAATTGGTCCGCCACCGTCCAGGTAGACCGTTACACCGCAATCACCTCTGGCACGGGTGTTAGTACACAGTATAAAATTTATGCCAAAGTAGGTAGCGACATTACCGAGTACACATTCGGTTCTGACTTCAAATTGGACGGCAGTAAAACTCGTTCAACCTTGGCTGCCAACGATGCTTCGCTCACTGCAACTTTAGACGCCATCAACTTGGCTGATATAGAAAAAGATGTCGAACGTGATATCAACGGTGATAACGTGATCGGCGCCAAGATTACCAAAACGTTGGTCAACAACACTTTGTATGAGGCACAAATAGGCTCAGACACCTACACGGTCATGAACCAAAGCATGACAGGCAACACTACCCGTTTGGTCAATGCAGCTTTGCTCAACGCCGACGGATCAAAGTGGATCTTAGCCCTGGGCGAAAATATCAAAGCTGCTGTTGTCACCAAAGATTCCGCTGACAACGTTCACTCCACAGAGGTTTACGCTCTAAACGGTAGTAATGGCAAACGTTACACCTTCGCTGGGGATGGCAAGCTACTCAAAACCGATACAGTGACTGCAGAACAAATTGCTGACGCTGGAAATGTTGGCTCTCTCAGCACAAGTGCTGTGGACACAAACGGTGGACTTTTTAAAGCCACAGTGTTAGGTGCCGAATTTTACGTGGTGGGTTCAGGCGCCAACAATGGTACTGCCCCAACGGACCTTAGCAGAGCCTTGTTACTGGGTAACTCAGGCACAGCCTCAGCATGGTCACCCAACACAGGCACAGGCGCAGTCACAGGTTTTAAAGTAGGCGGCGTAGTTACCAACAAAGATGGCAGCACTGTTAACTCATACGATGTGTACGCCTATAAAACCGATGGTCAAGGTGATGTTACGGATGTTTTCAAGTCCACATGGGACGCTGCATTTACATACCAAGGAACTCAACGCGCAGACCCAGCAGCTTTGGTTGATGTAGAAAAAACAGTGGGGCGCGACCTAAACAAAGATGGAGCATTTGGATTCAAAATTGTTGCTGGTACTGGCTCTGAGGCTAATTATAAAGGTGTGTCCATCGGTAAAGTGGGAGGCTTTACTGCCACCTATATTTTGGCAGGTTCTGACATCACCCCAGGTACGTCATCGGCGCCTTTAGGGTTAAACAATGCGCTGTTCAATCAAGAAGGTACAGCAGCTTGGACGCCCGATTCAGGATTCAATATCACTGCAGTTACTGACGACAGCAATCAGGATAAGCGTTATGTTTACGCTGTCAAAGCTGGTACAGCTGGCGAAAGCGACGAATTTAAACGCTACGAATTTACAAAGTCCACAGGCAAGAGCCTAGGGGCAGGTGTATCTTTGACTGCTGTTGAAATGGCAAAGTTAGAAATCGGCCCGCTTGTCGACAACAGCGACGACAAAGATTTAAACGCTGACGGCCAAGTAGGCGCGGTGAGTGTTAGTGATTACCGCGTGCTCGACAGCATCGGAAATGCTACAGGTAGAAGCACAGGCTTGTTATCAGCCAGCATGGGTGGAAAATCATATTTCGTTGTGAACAGCATGCCCACCAATGGCGGCAAGTTAGACTTGAGCAAAGCCTTGCTGAAAACAGACGGCACAGCTTGGAGCATTCCAACCGACTCTGCATTTTTCATTAAAGGCATTTATGAAAACAGCAGTGGTACAGATGATACTAACGACGACGTACTTGAAGTTTACGGCACCGATACTGCTGGTGATGTAAAGTCCTTTAAATTTAGCAAACAGTTGGACGCATTTGGCGGCTACACCGGCTCCTACATTCAAATGAGTCCCGAAGTAGGTACTGCTCTACCCAATGCAATGACTGGCTTCAATGTAGCTGCGGCCGAATACAACAGCACAGTTGATTTGAACAACGACGGCACTGTTGGCTTTAAGGCTGAAGCCACGCCTTTCAAATTCGAATCTCCGAAGTTCGATACCTTCACTTTGGGCAAAGCAAGTGTTGGCACATCACAAATTTACTTTGTGACAGATAATTACGCCAATGCCAAAAATGATACTGATGGCTCCGACATCAAGGGCGGCGCTCTGATGTTTGACGATGGCCAAGGAAGTCTGAATTACTGGAGTCCTACTTCGAGCACGACTGGTGTTACTTATGACGTCAAATCAATCGTCTCGATTTCGGCCACCTCTGTAGAAGTTTGGGCAGAACAATCGACTAATGTAACCAGCGATGGTTTTGTAAAGTTCGCCTTCGAAAAATCAGGAAGCGATTGGGTCTTAGACAGTGCAAGCTATGCTGCTGCTAACGCTTTGACCTTGGAGCAGTTGATTGCCGAGGAAGCAGGCGGGGGATACACCACAGATGCATACAATTCAACCGAGGCCTATGTTGGGCGCGACCTTAACAATGACGGTGTTGTTGGCCTGGCAGTAGCCTCTGAAGAAAGCCCAGGCAGCAATAGCAGTGTTTATAAAGCTCAAATTGGTACCGCTGATTATTATTTAGTGGGATCAAACCTCAGCTCTGGCACAGAAGCCAATCCGCTGAAGTTAGATGCTTCACAAATTTTGATGTCTGATGCAACTACGGTTTGGGCGCCAACGGGTGTTGTGACAGATTGGACAGCCTTGGATCCACAAGGTGCTTTGTTTGAGCAGGCTAATCGAGGCTTTACGGCAGTACCAACTCACAAACTTAAGGACGGCAGTACAGATGTGTTTTTCACACATACTGCCACTGGGTTTGAACTGACGGCCTAAATATGAAATAGAGGCACAGCAACCCTCTGGGTTATTGCTCATGATGGCAAAGGTGCTGAAGGTAGAAAGTTTTCCCATCTCAGGGGGACAATCTACTTTCTGCTTTTGACTGTATTTAAACAGCGCTAATCACAATGGAACAACAAATCCATTCTGTTGTTGCCATTGGTACGCCTTATAAAGCTGAAATGCTTTTACTTTTCGCCACCCTGTTGAGCAGTACAGCTGAACGGTTACGTCTGGGTATTCCGATGCAATGCAATCGAACATACCCTTCCACCACATTGGATCGCGAACTGTAATGTGCGCATTTTCGCCGTTGGGAAGCATTGCTCGAGCCGAATAGCACGCCACATTCACAATTAGTAGCTTTTCAGTTAATGTGAACAACTCGTGGATGATCCGTGGCAAATCTGAAATGAAGATATGCTCTAGAACATCAAAACAAACAACCGCATCAGCTTTTGTTCTTTGATCGATGTCTCTAGCTGGTTCGAACAGGTGTACTTCTGTTAAATTAAAGAACTCTTTGGCACTTTGGCCCTCACTAAATCCAGAAGTTTCATAGTTACTTCCACCACATCCATAATCTAGGACTGTTTTAATATTTAAATCAAAAAAACATTTTTTTACTGGATCTTTGAAGGCGCGAATTTCCATATCGCTAAATGCAACACTGATGTGTTGATCATCATGAGTTTGATAACCATTTTGAGCCATCAATGTGTACAAATTAATCAGCTCTTTTTGCTTATTACTAACTTCGAAATTTCTATTGTTCATTTATTTACTTAAAGATTATTGATATTTAAAATCAGCAATTATATTAAATGATTGCATCTCTAATTAATTGCATACTAGGGTACCATGGTGTATCTGCTCGATATTGTTGCCATCTCCAATCAGCACTACTTTGCAATAGAACCTTGGTATTTTTACCCAATGCGCCGCTTAAATGTACTGTTGAGTTATCGATAGAAATTACCTCATCGCACGCCATAATTAAAGCTGCTAGACCATCGATATTGTGAAAATTATCAATTTCCTCTAGTGAAATTAGCTTAATTTGTGAATTTTTATTTAACTCTATTAAATCTGCAGTAATATCTCCGTACTGCAAATTTACAAATTGGATACCAGGTTCATTAATTTTTTCTAAGAAATCAATTAGCGAGACCCCACGCTTCAAACCATTTTTCGGATTAACACTTTTCCAACTCACTCCAATTAATTTTTTTTCATCTTCATTTTTAGTTAACATTAATCGTAATTGAGATACCTTTAAAGGATCTGCCAACAAATAACTACTTTGTTCCCGATGGAAGTTTTTCTCAGAATTTCTAAAAAATTTTGCCAGAGAAGCCATTGGGAGCTGAAAGTCGTATCCAGTTTTTTCTGCTTCTTCTCTAGTCTCAATGAATTTGATTTTTGAATCAAAAGAACGTGCAAAAAGCTCTTTAAGTCGTTTATCGACAAGAACAAAGAGATTATCAACTGAGGCAGAGGCATCTGAAAGTATGGAACTGTACATTACCTGATCGCCAATGCCTTGTTCCGCCCAAACCAACAAATTACAAGTTTTTTGACCATTCCAAACAGGCTTCGAGGAAATATATTTCTTTTTTCGACCTTCTTCCAGATTCCACCTCGCTTCAAAAAGGGGCCACCCATTTTGGTAATCACCCATCATCAATAATGTCATAGCAATGTTATTATTTGCCAAATCTGAGTCAGGTGATATTTCTTTCATTTTTTTGAAATCAACCAAGGCTGCAGGCAGCATCCCTAGTTCTTTTTGTATAACACCTCTTAAAGAAAGACAATTTATATTATTTGGGAATTTAATTACAGCCTCTTCAGCAATTCGTAATGCCTTATCATGTTTATTAATTTTGCGATATAAGTTGCCTAAGTTAAGCAATGCTGTCTCACTGTCAATAAATTTATCAACTATATTTTCATAAATACTTATTGCCATCGAGTAATCTTCTAATGCTTCATAAGCTCTAGCCACTCCAATAAGACTTTTTACATGGTTATTATCTATATGATAAGCCTTTGAATATAAATCTATAGCCTTATTATAACTTCCCAGTTTAAAAAGTAAATTAGCACAATTATGATATGCAATTAAATTTAAAGGATCAATTTTCGTAACATTGTGATAGCATTCAAATGACTCTTGAAAATTATTTAATTCTTTATGAGCATTACCCAAGTCAATTAATAAATCAATATTCTGAGGGCTTGTCATCAATGATAAATTTAATATTGAAATTGCTTTAGAAATATTACCTACTGCTATCTCAATTTTTGCTAACAATTGATTTGCGAGAACGTTATCTTTATTCTTTGCAATAAATCTTTCACATTTACTTTTGGCTTCAGAAAATTTTTTTTTCCTATACAAATTGAAAATTTTTTCAAATTCAATATTTTTTGCAGGGATCATTTTTATGCTCCTGATAACTTGCTTTAACGGTGACAAAAAACAGCTTGTTGAACACCCATCTTGCCTTGACTAAATTAAAGGCAATAAGTTTTGTAAAGCAATATTTATGCCCAAATTAAGACGGTATTTTGACGCTTGACCACGGTCAATGTAGTTAGAGATCACCCATTTTCTGATTGGCTACTGCTGCCGCACGGCAATGAATTGCCACTTATTGAGATCAATGACGGGACAGTTCGTTTTTAATTATCTCTGGGTCGATATCAAGATTGTCAGCAATCTTCCGATTCAAGAGTGATGAACATTCAAAGCGCAACTGTTATTGCCAATTATTACCAGCAAAGCAATTCACCGACTACGCTCAGTGTTGCGCAGGCGCTTTCGGCCATCAAGCTCAACCCACGCGCCAAGTTCACATTGCAGGATTCAGCAGCAAATATTGAAAACAACTTAACCGCACTTGCAAGCATCGCCAATAACCTGAATGCGGTCAATTTGTCCGATCAGTCAACGGGATTTATCAACGTCACAGCCAAACAACTGCTGACAAAACCGATGACTAATTTGACGAACAAGATGAACTTGGGCGGCACTAACAAAATCAGCCTTAACGTGACTGATGCATTGGCCAGAGACATTGAATTGCTTAAACCAGATGCAATGGCCAAGATTGGTCAGTTTTCGCTTAAAGATACCTCGGTCAATATTTCATCCAAGTTTGACTCGATTGGTCAGTTTGAAGGAAAGCTGGGAGATATCCAACTTACAGACTCCAATAAGTTTCTCAAGCTATCACAAATCCAGTATTCAACAAATACCGGAATACTTAACCATCTGGTCGGTACTTTTGGAGTAGAAGTCAGTGGGGCTACCGCCTCGCAAGCTTTAGCCATAGCCAACGACATCAAAGTAGCAAAAGTAAACATCGTTGACAGTGCCCAAAATATTGCAAATCGTTTAGATGATCTGCAAGCAATAGGACTTAAGGTGAATACCATCAAAAGCAACGATATCAATCTTTTCAAGGTATCGGCAGAGCAACTAAAGAAGGATTCTGCGGTTATAGGAAAAATTTATAAAGGTTATCAACTAGCTGTTTTCAACATTGATTCCTCTACTGCTCTCAGCGTTAAATCGAATAAAAAAATTATCTCGCTAGACATAGTTGATACCGCAAAGGGCATCTCAAAGAATTTAAATCTGCTGAGCAATCTAGGTACTCAGTTGAACTCCATTCAAATTACCGACAACCAGCCTTTGTCGATGACCGCCACTGAATACTTTGGTCGCGACCAAATTCTCAAAAAAGTAGTGGATGTGCCCGGCGATGCTGCAAAAATTGATGGGCTGGTAAATCCTGTGACAGACCCTACAAATCCCAATTTCAACAACAATTACCAGCTGGCAATTTTGGAAAGCTCAGCGGTAGACGCACAAGCCATTAAAAACAATCCACGCATCGCATCTATCTCCGTCAAAGATACAAGCGCTGCTATTTCAATCAATCTGAATGATTTAAATGGGAACGACTTGGTGAACGATATTGTTGTCGTAGGCACCAACAACGCCATCAATATTAGCTTTGATCAAATGGCAAGCAATGCTGATGCAATTAGCTTACTCAAATCAGCAAATGGCACCTTGAAATTCAATGTGAGGGGCGTGGCAGCTATCGATGCCAAGACTTTGATTAATAATCCATCCAATCGCGTGGCCTCTATTTCTGTTTCAGACACTGCCGCAAATCTCGCGGCGAAATTGTCTGATTTAACGTCTATCGGTAAAAATTTAACGACCATTGTTCAAACAGATGCTAGAGTTCAAGGACTTCCAGGCAATGCCTTGTCACTGACAGCCAATGATTGGATGCTTCACATTGGATCTCTTTCAAAGATTTTGGGAGGCTATAGCGTCAATTTGAAAGGTGTTGGCGCCGCCAAAGCGCTCAGTTTGGCAAATGACGTTCGCGTCAAGTCGTTGGAAGTATTGGACACTAGTGCTTCCATTTCTTCCAACTTTGACATGCTACAAAGTCTTGGATCCAAACTGACACTCATCAAGCAATCAGACAAAGCTGCCATTGAAATTACGGGTCGACAGTACAGTGCGTCTGGAAATATTCTGAGTAAACTTGAGGACACCTACAAATTGTCAGTAAAGAATGCGCAGGCCAGTCAAATCAGTACGATGGTGCAAGACATCAATCACATCAGTAGCGTTAAAGTTTTAGATACGGTTGATAACATTGCCACCAATTTGGGGGCTCTTCAAGAAGCTGCCTCGTTAGATAAATTGGCATTTAACATCAGCGTGTCGGAAGCAGGCGTTCCAAAACCATTTACACTGAGCGTGACAGATCTGGCAACATATGCCGATGCACTCAACGTGATTGAGGGCAATTACAAAGTCAATGTAACTGGCGTAGCTGCAGCAGACGCAAAATTCTTTTCTGAAAATACATCCCTACCTATTTACTCACATTTGCAAAGCATGGAAGTCACAGCTTTCTCCACCAACTTATCGGACATAGGCCTGCTTGAAGACTTGAATGCATTGGGGAGCAAAATCAACAAAGTAAGTCAAAGCGACTTCGGAACCTTAATTGCTATTTCTCAACAAAACTGGGAAGCCAATAGCAATGTATTTTCAAAAGTACTTGGCTATCAAGTTTCTTTAAGTGACGTAAGCGCTTCTGGTGCCATGAACTTGCTTCAGAACGAGCATGTCGCTAAGGTTCAGGTTAAGGATACAGCTAGCCAACTTTCCATTAATTTTGGGAATTTAATGGCTTTAGGTCCAGCGTTAACCGCCATCACACAGTCAGATGCGAACACTGCCAATAGTCATTTGCAAATTAGCATGGCCCAGTGGAAAACAGGCACAGATACGCTTGCAAAAATTCAAGGCACCTACAAAGCTGA